>JBDSAQ010000533.1:0-3087 GCA_039922095.1 Ginsengibacter sp.
CGTCGGGTATAAGAAATGCCTATGATCTTGTTTGGCATAGCAATGGCAATCTCTATGTTCCAACAAACGGCTCTTCTCCCGGCGGAAATACACCCGCTTCATTAAATGGAACATTAAGAATTGATGGTACCACTTACAATGGTCCCCGTGTTCCGGGGTTAACTGATGTTCAGCAATCGCAGGAAGACTTTCTTTTCAGAGTGGTAAAGGGTGGGTACTATGGCCACCCAAATCCCATCAGGGGAGAATATGTAATGAATGGTGGAAATCCTACAACAGCAATAGATCCGGCACAAGTTGATGATTATCCCGTTGGCACTCTGCCAGATAAAAACTGGCGTGGGTTTTCTTTTGATTTTCAAGATCATGCATCTCCTGATGGCGCTATTGAATATAAGAGTAATACTTTTAATGGTGCATTAAAAGGGAAGCTATTGGTAGTAAGATATAGTAAGCAGGATGATATTATTACACTCGTTCCAGGAGCTCATGATATTTTAAATTCCATTGAAGGAATTTTAATAGAAGGATTTTCAGGCTTTAATAATCCATTAGATATTACTGAAGATGTACGTACAGGGAATATATATATTTCAGAATATGGAGGAGAAGGTAAAATAGATCTTCTTCGCCCAAAAATTGGTGGAAAATAAAATAAGAAAATACTTCAGGTAAAAAAGAAAACTAAGCGTTCTTATACCGCATGGGCCGCCTGATAATGCCACCTTTAAGATTATAAAGGCAATGCATATAAGACTTTAGTAGCGGGAAATATTCTGGCTAAGGCATAACTGATGTGCTATCCCTGGGTAAGTAAACAAAGACTGCTCTCTAATGCTTCAACTGAATGAGATGTATTAACAGGTATCTCAATTTCATCAAATTTTAGTAATTCAACTTCCTTTTCTGATTGCTTGTAAATTACTTTACCTTCTATAACAGTAAGCTTCGATGGTATATGCGCCTCATGATCTTTAAGCTTCATTCCTTTTTTAAAACCAATAACCAAAACTTTAAAATTATCCCCCCGGTGAAGTGGTTTTGCTATTGGGTGATCAGATGTTTCAAGTTGTTTAAGAATTTCGTTTATAGTCATTGCTTTCTAAATTTTTGTAAAAGAAAATCAAACTTAAAACGGGCATTCTAAATCAGTAAATAATTAATGTTATAAATAGATCTTCCCCTTTTTCTATTTTTATATATCTTTCCTCTTTAGGTTTTTGATTGCTCTTATAACAGTTTCAACACGCAGGCCTGTCATCAGTAATCTGTTGCCGGGATAATTTCATCTTATTATTTCCAAATTTTATTAAGTTTATTTTCAATCCGAAAGTACAATCCTGTTAACCCTAAAATCATATAAATCCTGATCCTGGCGAGGAGCCACAATAATTCTCTGAAGGCCGGCGGAAAAAATGTGTTTTAATTTAAACCTAAGGTTTATGTATGCAATAATATCAAAAGATGCTCACTGTTTAAACTCCTGTTTTCATTTTTAAACAACTATCATCATGATCACTTCATTTAAAATAGGCCTGTTTGCCATTGGGCTTGATGCATACTGGAGCCAGTTTAAAGGATTGAAAGAAAGAATAGAAGAGTATTTAAATGTAGTGCATAAAAAACTATCAGACTTACACCCGCAAATAGTGAATGCAGGTTTGGTTGATACTGTAGATAAAGCATTCGAAGCAGGACAATTGTTTCGACAGCAGGATGTTGATATTATCTTTTTATATGCATCAACCTATGCATTATCATCGACCGTGTTGCCTGTTGTGCAGAGAGCAAAAGTGCCGGTGATCATTCTAAACTTATCTCCAACAGCTGCTATAGATTATGATGCTTTTAATAAATTGGATGATAGAACGGCAATGACGGGTGAATGGCTTGCTTACTGTTCTGCTTGTCCTGTGCCTGAAATAGCAAATGTATTTAAGCGCACAGATATAAAGTTTTTCGAGGTTGCAGGTATGCTGCATGATGATAATGAATGCTGGAATGAAATAAAAGAGTGGGTTGAAGCTGCGAATGTGGTAAATACAATGCTTTATAACCGTATGGGATGCATGGGGCATTACTACAGCGGTATGCTTGACATTTATACTGATCTTACTTTACAACTAAAATACTTTGGTGGCCATTTTGAATTGATTGAAGTGGATGAGCTCTCCGACATTCGCAACAGTATTGCTAAGGAGGATACTTCACAAAGGGTGCAGCACTTTCTTGAGGTGTTTGATGTGCAGCCAGATTGTTCGGCTGATGAATTAATAAGGGCAGCCCAAACCTCCGTTGCATTGGATCGCTTAGTTGAAAAATATAAGCTTGGCTCAATGGCATATTTTTATAAGGGAACAGGTAATAAACAAAATGAAGACACTATATCCTCTGTGATATTGGGTAACTCTTTATTAACAGCAAGAGGTATTCCTGTTGCTGGCGAATATGAAATAAAAAATGCACAGGCAATGAAGATCATGAATGGTTTTGGCGCAGGTGGTTCATTCACAGAATATTATGCCATGGATTATAAAGATGATATTGTTATTATGGGTCATGACGGCCCCGGACATATTACAATAGCAGAAGGCAAAACAAAAGTTCGTCCATTGCCGGTTTATCATGGTAAAACAGGAAATGGCCTGTCGGTAGAAATGACGGTAAAGCATGGCCCTGTTACCTTTTTATCAGTAGTAGAAAATGGAAACGGTAAGCTCCTGCTATTGACCGCAGAAAGCGAATCTGTTGCCGGACCTGTTTTACAGATTGGTAATACTAACAGCCGCTATAAATTTAAATGTGGGGCCAGGCAATTTGTAAATACATGGAACAGCTATGGTCCTGCACACCATTGTGCTGTTGGCATTGGGCATATTTCAAAAAAAATAATGAAGCTTGGTGCCTTGCTGGATATGGAAGTAATAACTGTTTGCTGAGGCACCTTCAGGCAAAATAAAACAAGGATCACATTGCTGCAATCCTTTGCTTTTTGAGGTCCCGAGCGGATTCGAACCGCTGTGGAAGCTTTTGCAGAGCTCTGCCTGACCACTCGGCCACAGGACCAATTTTAGCCTTCAAAAATAA
>JBDSAQ010000534.1:0-6600 GCA_039922095.1 Ginsengibacter sp.
ATCATAAAATAATTTTACTGCATGATAATATTTAAGAGAGTCCTGTTTATTAATTCTGCCGGGTGTGGCGGCCGTATACAAAATACTATCAGTAGCAGGCACCCTTGATGGCTCAATAGTTACAGAAGAACAGGCAGTGATAACAAGGGAACAAAAGATAAAATACAAAAAGGCTTTTAGTATATGCATTAAAACGGGTAACGGGTTAAGAAGCTATATTTGTAAAACTACATACAAAATTTATATAACAGAGAATCAATGACAGACAAAAAAATAACCAGTTACCCAAAAGAAAAAGTTAACATTCTTTTTTTAGAAAACATAAGTGATGCGGCTATAAAAAAGTTTGCTGATGCAGGATATAATTCAGTAAAAAAAATTGGCGGCGCATTAAGTGAAGATGAGTTAATTAAACAAATAAAAAATGTGCATTTACTGGGCATAAGATCCAAAACCCAGATTACAAAAAATGTTTTAGCCAATGCTGATAAGCTGCAGGCCATTGGATGTTTTTGCATCGGCGTTAACCAGGTTGATATAAGTGAAGCCACTAAAAAAGGGGTTACTGTTTTTAATGCACCTTACTCCAATACACGTTCCGTGGCAGAGCTTGTTATTGCCGCATCAATAATGCTGATAAGAAAAATTCCGGATAAAAATAAAGCTGCACATGAAGGTATATGGCTCAAAGATTCCAAAGGCAGTTATGAGCTGAGAGGTAAAACACTTGGTATTATCGGGTATGGAAATATAGGCACGCAGGTAAGCATACTTGCTGAATCATTAGGCCTTAAAGTTATTTTTTATGATGCCGAAACAAAGATGCCATTGGGCAATGCTGAAGATAAAAAAAGCCTTAAGGAAGTTTTAAGCCTTGCAGATATTGTTACACTTCATGTGCCGGATACACCTTCTACAAAAAATATGATCAATAGGAATAATCTTAAATATTTTAAAAAAGGTTCAATACTTATTAATTATGCGAGGGGAGAAATTGTTGATCTTACAGCCTTAAGCAAAGCGTTGCAGGAAGGCCATCTTTCAGGAGCGGCCATAGATGTGTATCCTGTTGAGCCTGAAAAAAACGGGGATAAATTCATCACACCTATGCAGGGATTAAACAATGTAATTCTTACACCCCACATTGGCGGCTCCACTGAGGAAGCTCAGCAAAACATAGGGGAAGATGTAAGTAATAAGCTATTCAACTTTTTGGAGAAAGGCGTTACTACAGGCTCACATACCATTCCGGGTTTAAGTCTTCCCCCACAGGAAGGTACTCACCGCATACTTCATATACATAATAATGTGCCGGGGGTTTTGTCTGATATCAACACACGCTTATCAGAGAATAACATAAATATTCTTGCTCAATATTTAAAAACGAATGATGACATTGGCTACGTAGTATTGGATATTGATAAAAGCACTTCGAAGAATGCCATGGAATTATTAAAGAATGTAAAGCAAACAATTAAGGTAAGAGTGTTGTATTAAATTGAGGTATCAGGTGTGAGGTATCAGGTGTGAGGTACCAGGTGTGAGGTACCAGGTTAGATTGTTAAGAGGGCAGGGTTATTTAATTTTTTATCATTGTTGTCCGACTAAAATGCTTCCTATTTAATCAAACGCTTTGCTGATAAAGCGTTCTACTTCCCCTCTCCTTTGCCCGCCCGTGCCGGTACGGACGGGGAGAGGGGGTTGGGGGTGAGGTCAATGCCAGCACGGGTTTTACAAGTTTTGTCGGACAACAATAATTTTTTATATGGTTAATGAGATAAAACCTTTTAAGAATACCGGGCTTGTGCGGCCGGTTATTAAAATTGTGATTATTGGAGGAGGCTTTGGCGGCTTAAAATTAGCAAGGTCTTTAAATAATAAAGCGGGGTTTGAAGTCGTCTTAATTGATCGTTTTAACTATCACCAGTTTCAGCCATTGTTTTACCAGGTAGCCACTGCAGGGCTCGATCCGAGTAATATCTCTTTTCCTTTACGCAAAGTTTTTCATAAAAGTAGTAATGTACATTTTAGAATGGCAGATGTTAGCGCCATTGTTTCTGCAGAAAATAAAATTGCCACAAATGTGGGTGAATTTCTTTATGATATTTTAGTGCTTGCCACAGGTGCCGACACAAATTTTTTTGGAAACCAGCAACTCATTGATAATACTTTTCCAATGAAAAGCACAGTGGAAGCTCTGCAGATCAGGCATAGGTTAATTCAGAATTTTGAAGATGCCTTACTTGCCAAAGATGAAAGAGAGTTACAAAGCCTTATGAGTGTAGTGCTGGTAGGTGGGGGGCCTACCGGTGTGGAAATGAGCGGAGCCATTGCAGACCTGAAAAGATTTGTTTTACCAAAAGATTACCCCGAACTGGATTTTAGTAAGATGAAAATTTACCTGCTTGAAGGCTCACCTAAAACGCTTGGCGCAATGAGCGAAAAATCAAGCGAAGATTCATCTGGCTATTTAAAAAAACTGGGTGTTACGGTTATGAAAAATACCATTGTAAAAAGTTATGACGGCAAAACTGTGACCATGCAAAATGGTGATACTATCGAAACTTCAATGGTGATTTGGGCAGCAGGTATTAAAGGCAATATACCGGATGGCATAAGTAAAGAACTTACGGTAAAAGGCAACAGGCTAAAGGTTGACAGAATGAATAAAGTACCCGGCTTTGAAAACATTTATGCCGTTGGCGATGTGGCATATATGGAAACAGAAAAATATCCGCATGGCCATCCGCAGGTGGCGTCCGTGGCCATTCAGCAGGGAGACAGGCTTGCAAAAAATCTTATAAGAAAAGAAATGAAAAGTCCACACATGGAGGAGTTTGAATATTATGATAAGGGCACTATGGCAACAGTAGGCCGTAACCTTGCCGTGGTTGATCTGCCAAAACCAAAATTGCATTTTAAAGGTTTTATTGCCTGGGTTATATGGATGACACTCCATCTTTTTTTGTTATTAGGTGTAAAGAACAGGCTCTCCGTTTTTTCAAACTGGATATATAATTACATTACCTACGACCAAAACTTAAGATTGATATTTAAAGAATTCTATAAACCGAAAACTGTAAAATGAGTTGCATATTTTAAGAGAGGGCGTACGATAATTTAACAGGCAGGCCATTTACCATGCTCAAAATCCTGTTACCATGAACACACTCATTTATTGGAAAAGGGTGTAGACATTAAATATATCAGGGATTTATTAGGCCATTTCGACATCAAACAACAGCAAAATATTTGCATGTAAAAAGGGAGCAACTGGTAAATATTGAAAGTCCCTTAGATAGCTTAATGTCAAAAGATGAAATCTAAAAAATGTTGCTGGTGTCATTGCCAGCACCGACAATATAAAAAAGCGAATACTAATGTAGTGAGAATCAATATTATTTTTTTGATATAAGGAAAGGAGTGCTGTATATTTAATTGTTGGCAGCCATATTACCGTGAAACTTACATTCATTTTCATAGCTACTTTACTTTTGCTTGCCACAACTCTTTGTGGACAAACCCGATTTATTCAAGGACGAGTTATTTCACAAGATTTAGAGCCACTGCCTGACGTTCATATTAAAAACAAAGACACAATTTTGTTTGGGAAGACAGATATAAACGGCAGGTTTAAAATTGAAATACCGCAACAAACACAAACTCTAGTTTTAAGTTGGGTTGGGTTAGAGCGGACAAATATCAAATTAAAAAACGATTGCGATACACTTGAAATTATTATGCTGTACGCTGCAACTTATGATTTCATGTCACCAAAAAAAATTGATAGACAGAGATTAAAGCAATTTAAAAGGTTGCCAGAGCTTCATTTTCAAGCGTATGACAAAGGACTATTTTCTAAGGATACAATTTGTTATTCAAATGAGTTTGAGCCAGACAAACCATATTTTGACGAGATAAAACGACAGATGATAAAAAAAGAAACCGAACTCAAACAAATTTTTGAGAAAGTGAACATAGGTGACACCATCAAAATCCCATTCAACGAACAGTCCAGACATGACGGAACTGATAGCGCTACTTTGTTTTCTTATTCAGCTTTCACTGACTACATAACTTATGACTGTATGATTAAAGGAATTGTAGTTGGAAAGAATAAAAAACACAAAGGCTACAACTTAGTATACACAGTAATTAATTGCGACAAGTGTAAACCTTCAAATATTTACAAGGGTAAGACAATGAAAACTGACGAGGTATTTGAATATAATATGAGAAAATATAAGCTATTTATTGACTAAAAATACGGCTGCCAACAAGTGGCATCAGTGGTTCGGGACTTGGACTTATCTATTGAACTTTAGCCCTTAACGTCAACTCTATATTTTCAAGTAGCATCGTCACCGGGCAAGACCAGCAACAAATCCCTTGCTCTTCGGAATGCAAAACGTTAGCGGTAATCTACTCGTTACTCATAAAAACACCATGACGATATTAGAAGCGAAAACATTTGCAAGAAATAAAACTTTGAAAGCAACAGGTTTGCTATTAGCAATTTTAATATTCCTACTTCTTCTTGGGGAGACAAGAGGCGACTTTGCAAATGGTATTTTGTTTTTCATGCAAGCCGTTGCAAATATTCATGCTTTGATTATTTTGACAATTCTATTCGGTCTTACATATTTTTTGTCCGGACTAGCTGGAAAAGAAGTTATTTTAGAGAACCAAAATATTTTATTGGTATCTGTTAAGTATGCCATTTCAATTTCCCTTGCCATATCTATATATGCAATCCTTATTGGCTTTTTAAGAGAAAGAGATTTTACTTATGGCGGGTTTGAAAGAGTAATTGCCTCTTATTTTTTGGGTCTGTTCTTCAAAACAGCCATTTCATTATTAGTTGTTTGGATTTGGGCGACAAATAAAATGAAGTCAGTAAAGGCTTAAAGTGCATAAACTACCGCTAACATTGTGTTTATAAAATTGTGGCTGGACGTTAAGCATTCAACTATAAATCGCTATTTTGCTTTTGTTGTTAATTGAAACTGACGTTTTTCAAATGCCACAACTTCATAAACACTAAAACGTTAGCTACTATTAAGAAATGCGACAGACCTTAATTTTCATATTGACATTTTCCATTTTGACGTTTGCTGGGAACGTTTTACATGCGCAAACGGACAAAGATGCAATTGCAAATATCCATGCCTATACAAAATACATTGACTCGTTATCGGACAACGACGATAGACAGACTTTAATTAGCAAATCCATAGCAGAAGGTACAATAACACAAGAAAGTGTATCGACCTCTAAGGTCGGACATAGCAATAAGATTGACACAATTCGAACTACAAAGAATGGTGGTTTTGGGCGATATACAATTCAAAACAAAACAAGCGACACTGTTTATAAAATACTTTACCACGACAACATAAACAAGAACTTTTATGAAACCTATTATTACAAAGACAATCAACTCGTTTTTGCAAAGATTGACTATCAAGAAGACGGCATAGGTCAGACATTTTATTACAGAGAAGAATATTACCAAGATGATAAAATGCTTGCTTCAAATGAATCCAAAAAATCAATTGACGGACCATTTAAAGAGCGAGTGGCTTTTGACTTGCGAAAGAAAGGAATAGAATATCTTAATAAATTTATCACTGGCGGACATTAACAGCAGCCAACAAGCAGTTTTGTGCAAGCGGGGCTGACCTGCTAACAATCAGCATTGATGCATGTTTCAGCCATGGTTTCATCTGACGTAACTATACTGAGCGATAGAAATAACAATGAACAATTATTTAATAAATTTGGTTACAGTTCCCAGCAGACGGAATGCTATTGCCGCCGCCTGCGCAAAGCTGTGGCCGTTGTACTCCACCTTGTGACACACCCTGACAAATAATGAAAAAGTTTAAAAAACAGACATTTATTAATGCAACAGTTTTGTTTGGACTTTTATTAATCCCGAGTTTTTTAGCTGCTTGGCAAGAAGACGACGGAGCGCCTATTACAAATTTAATCTGGGCGACATTTGCTAAACTTTTTTATGTTCTTCGCTTTCCGACACATACATTACTCTGGACACTATTTAGTGAAAGCGGAGCAATAGTTTTTTTCGTGGGACTATTTATTAATTGTTGCTTTTATGGACTTCTTACGGAAAGACTTTTTTATTTATTTAAAGAACTTAAAAAAAATTATGCAGACAGACCTCAAACTATTTCATAAACTTATACCCATTTTAATAATTCCGATTTGCTTTTTCATTTTTGCAATGTATGGTTGGAGTGCATTTTCAACCATAACAGAAAAAAATGGATTGAATGGAGACATGTATATGTATTACCGACTAAACAGATTTCAATACTCTGCATATACTTTGATTATTTCAATCAGTGGGCTTTTATTTATTTTCTTTCAGGCATTGTTTTTAATTCAGAAAAATCCAAAATCGCTTACAAAGACATTTTGGAACATTCTAATTTTTATTGGACTTATTATCGTTTGTGAAATTTATTTGAGGACAAGATTTGTAGGCAAAGGTTAATAGGTGCGACAGAGAAAGGCGGCGTACAACATTAAGTGGAGTAGACGAAAAGCCCCATAAACGAAGCCCCGATACTTAAG
>JBDSAQ010000535.1:0-11687 GCA_039922095.1 Ginsengibacter sp.
TGAATTCACTGTTTAACACCATTGCGTTATTACCATTAGCAGCATTTTGAATAAAGCCACGCATATTTACAGCTAAAGATTGAAATGCATAAGCAACATCAGGATCAGGAATATTATTGGGATTAAAATATCTGAATGAAGTCTCATTGGTCTTTTGATTGATCTTTATATTTTGACCAAGCATCAGCCAGTTATCCACTCCGCCGAGGTAGTAAATCAGTTTTTGATTTCCCCAGCTAAAATCTGCAGCAGCCCTTCCAGCCCATATAAAATTGCGATAGATGGGATAATATATTCTTCCATCAAAACCAACATTAAAAGTATACCTGCTTTCAGCAGTTGTTGCTTTATCTACCTTTGAGTTTAAATCAACATAAATTTTATACCTGGCGCCATCCCAAATGTTTTGCGCCGGATTTAATGTATTATCATATACATATTCTAAATGTGCAATTGCATAACCAGGCTTATAATCCGGGGATTCTAATGTAAACTGATCAAAAGAAACAAGGGTGCGCCTGTCTCTTCTAAAGCCAATATTAAGTCTCAGGCTTCTTGCCTCATCAAAAGGATAGGCAAAGTTTACCTGGTAAAGATTTGAAATAAGCCTGTTTAATGGAACAGTATCGAAATCCTGTATTTGTACATTACGATAAAAAGTAAAACCCCAATCAATTCTTTTCCTCAGATTTTGTACCTGGAATAACCAGTCATTATCCCGTAAATTAGAAGATAAGCGATACCCCCCCGAGAATTTTATATCTTCCATTATATCAGAAGTACCAATACGCACTATGCCATTTAAACCCGTAGTTGATGTTAAGGTTATGGGCCCTGCGCCTCCCTGGTACTGTTGAAAACGGTTTGCCAATACCGAATTATTAAAACCACTTACAATGTAATCTGTCGCAAATTTTCTTGGCTTATACTCATACAATTTAGCTGAGGCTAACACTGAAGGTTCTTGCTGTTCTGTTGAGCTAATATCTTTGTTGGTATCTGAAGAATCTTTGGACTCATTGCCAAATTCATTTTGAAAAACATCCTCTTTCGTTTTTGAGCTATCTGTACTCCGGTCAACATCGGTGGCATCACCAGTACTTAACTTTTCCATTTGTAAAATGCGCCTCATATAAGCAGTTGGAATAGAAGTTATGTTCCGGCGGCGCAGGGTAGCTTCATCAATTTTTAATTTATACAGTATCTTTTCATCACTCTGGCGGGTAACTTCGCTAACCTGTTCATTGATCCCGGCTATCCGGGTTTCACGCAGGCTGCTGCCATAATTGGTAAGTGGAAAAACATAAGCAGAATCATTGGTTATTGAAACAACAGCAATAGAATCCACGTCATCCTTTTTGTATACTCTAAGCAGCGAATCAACCTCCTTTGGCGAAGGATTTCGCAGGATATCTTCTCCTATTAAAACTAATGTATCAAGGCCTGCTTTCTGGGTTGAAAAAAAACCTGCATAGCGGTTGCCAATTCCATTTTCATCATTTACAAAAGTAAAGTGATTGCCATTATATTGGGTAGCAAAACGGGCATCACCATGTTTTAGATTAGTAAGCTGTGTTATTTGGTTTAGTTCAGCTTTATTAGTACCAAAATCAGTAATCAAAAAAATATTATACCGGTTATTAGGCAAAACAGTATCAGCGCTTTTTGCGGAATCTGATGGCCTGTTGCTCGAAAAAATAATTCCTGTCTTATTGGGGAGTACTACATACGATGCATCAAGATCGTCATAAATATCATTGGTAATGGCCCTTGCTTTGTCATTTTCAATGTCGTAGGTATAAATATCAGAGTGCCCGTTTCTTACTGCAGAAAATATTAAATATCTGCTATCATGCATGTACTGCATATCCTGTACCTGGTCGAAGATCTTTGTCAGATCTCTATTGTATGGTTTTACTCTTGTAATTGCATCAAATACAAAAAGTTTAATTTTTCCTTCTTTGCTATATAGTACAGAAAGCCTTGTCCCCTTTGGATCCCATGCCATCATGGGGTAATTGGGATTTATGGCATCAAGATTAGCACGTACTCCAAATTTCAATAATACTTTATCTCTATCTTCTTCATTAAGCAAAAGTTTATACTGCCCCTTATTATATTGGGTTACCGCAAACGCACTATTGCGCTTTATCGGGTTTACATTAAAATGGAAATAGTCTTTTCTTTTACCTAAGGCAACACTGGTTATCTCACTCCCCTTGGGATAATTTCTGCGGCGGGTAATATCCTGCTCATACTTAGTGTTCTGATAATCCATAAACTCAGCCAGCAGGTCTTTAAATTTCATTTTGGTTATTTGCTGACTTGCCCTGTTTAAATTTTTATATATCCTGGCCAGGTATAAAAAATAAGTTACATTTTCTCTTTTATATTTTTCTTCTACATAATACCAGAATGCATGGCCGGCCAGCAAGGGTTTTTCAAATGCCAACTGGTAAAAATTACGATACTTTTCACTAAGCATCTCACTCCTAAGGTCGTCGTCCAATGCGGTGTTCCAGTTTTCCCCGGCATATGCAATATAGCCATCAGTAAGCCATACAGGTAAATCAAGCAAGGTTTGGTTTCCGGCAAATTCTCCAAGATCATCACCAAATAATATATTTTCAGTTAGTACACGGGCTATCCCTTCGCGAACTTGTTTTCTTAAATTATTATGATCGCCATTAAAATAAACAACTACTTTATTATTAACCAGTTTAGTAACGCCGCCGGTATTTTGCCAGTCTATTCCCTGGCCTATATTACTTTGCTGCAGATCATTAAAATTATTATAGATCACAATATTTATTCTGCGCTGTAAACTGTACTCGATAAATGTTTCCAGTCCCGGCAATTCCTTTTCCGCTAATTGTGCCACATATTTTCCAAGTTCCTGCCCATTTTGGCTGAAGTAAGAATTAAAGTTCCGGGTTTGATAATATTCCCATTTGAACTTTTTAAATTGTAAGCGGTTTTTACCAAATTCCACGCTGCTTACCTGGGCAATAATGAGTGATCCAAAGCTTATAAGAAATAATGAAGACAGAAAAATTTTTTTTCCAATGTGTTTCTGAGGAAATTGCATATTCGATTTTTATTATACCTTAAAATTAATCGTTTCGGGCTAATGAATAAAATGAATTTAAACATTAACAATCTGTATTATGTTGCAGGTTAAGGTTTTTATATTTAATCCTGTGATGGAGAATACTTATGTACTTTTCAATGAGAAAAAGGAATGTATTATAATAGACCCGGGTTGTTATTTTGATGAGGAAAGAGAAGCTTTGCAAGCTTTTATTGCTGGTAATAATCTAACGCCAAAATTATTACTGAATACGCATTGCCATTTGGATCATGTTTTCGGAAATAAATTTATTGCAGAAACCTATGGCCTGATTCTTCATCTGCATAAAAAAGAAGAGGCAATGCTGCAAATGGCGCCGGCTTCGGGATTAATTTTCAATTTACCTTTTGATAATTACCAGGGAGAATTGATTTTTTTAAATGAGAATGAATCAGTTAACCTGGGGGAAGACAAACTGGAAATTATTGAAACACCCGGCCACTCTCCCGGAAGCGTTAGCTTTTACTGCCGCAGCCAACATTTTATTATTGATGGTGATGTATTGTTTGAAAACAGTATTGGAAGATATGATTTACCGGGAGGAGATTATCAAACACTAATAAATAGTATTAAACAAAAATTATTTTTATTGCCTGATGATGCTATAGTGTATAGCGGCCATGGCTCACAAACAAGCATTGGACAAGAGAAAAAACATAATCCTTATTTTAGCTAATTTAAATAGATTCAGGCTTTTCCATACACAATTCAATTAAAACTCCATTAGTTGATTTTGGATGTAAAAAGCAAACTATTTTATTATCTGCCCCAGGTTTTGGTTTATTACTAATTAAGATAAAACCTTCATTTACCAGCCGCTTCACTTCGTCTTCAATATTCTCTACTTCAAAAGCGATATGATGTATCCCCTCGCCTTTTCTTTCAATAAAATTATTTATTACACTTCCGGGGGCGTAAGCTTCAACCAATTCAATTTTGCTATCGGCCTTTTTAAAAAAAGCTGTATTCACCTGTTCGGTTTCTACTGCTTCGGTTTTATAGCATGGCGTATTTAATAGTTTTTCAAACAATGGAATACTTACTGATAATTGTTTAACAGCAATACCTATGTGCTCAATTTTTAGCATACTTATTTTTTTAAATAAAGATACCGACACCTGTTTAATAACACTGATAACCTATCCAACTTTAGTATACTATCCGTTTTAATTAACTTTGTATCGGGTGTAAAAATTGAACTTGAAAATGCTGAAATTGCCTGTATATCTTGATAACAATGCTACTACCCCTGTGGATCCAAGGGTATTGGAAACCATGCTACCTTATTTTACCGAACATTTTGGTAATGCAGCCAGCAGAAATCATTATTATGGCTGGCAGGCAAAAGAAGCCGTTGATTGCGCAAGAGAACAGGTTTCAAAGCTTATTGGAGCAAGCCCTGAGGAAATAATATTTACTTCCGGCGCCACTGAAGCAGATAATCTTGCATTAAAAGGTGTTTATGAAATGTATGCTTCAAAAGGTAATCATATTATTACAGTAACTACAGAACATAAGGCGGTTTTAGATAGCTGCAGGCATATTGAAAAATCCGGCGGTGAGGTTACTTATCTGCCGGTAAACAATAAAGGATTAATTGATTTAAAAGCCCTTGAAGCTGCTTTTAAATCAAATACCATACTGGTTTCAATAATGTATGCCAACAATGAAACCGGCACTATTCAGCCCGTAAAAGAAATAAGTGCAATTGCAAAAAAACATGGAGTATTATTTTTTTCTGATGCCACACAGGCAGTTGGTAAAATTGCAATTGATGTAGCAGAAGATGGCATTGACCTGATGGCTTTTTCAGCGCATAAAATGTATGGTCCAAAAGGAGTTGGGGCATTATATGTACGCAGAAAAAATCCAAGAGTTAAACTCACTGCTCAAATGGATGGGGGCGGCCATGAAAGAACCATACGCAGCGGAACATTAAATGTTCCCGGAATTGCAGGATTTGGAAAGGCTTGTGAATTGTGTACGTCGGATATGGAAAGTGATAACTCACACATAAAAAAAATGAGAGACAGGCTTGAAGCTGCTTTATTAAAGTTAGAAGGAACTTATGTAAATGGAAGCATTGAACATCGCATGCCACATGTAACAAATATTTCTTTTAAACATACAGGAGAAGCTTTATTGATGGGTCTCAATAAAAATATTGCATTAAGTTCAGGCTCAGCATGTACATCAGCTTCATTGGAACCATCTCATGTACTAAAAGCATTAGGTGCAGATGATGATATGGCTTACTCTTCATTGCGGTTTAGCTTAGGCAGATTTACTACGAATGAGCAAATTGATTATACAATAGAACAGGTAAGTAATACAGTTGCAAAGTTGAGAACAATGAGTTCTTTGGGCATCACTATTCCATAGTTTACAAGCCCACTATCAGCTTACTCTGCTTTCATTATTCTTACCGGCCCCAATAAACCTGAAGGAATCAAGGGTGAATCTTTAGTAAAATAGTTGGTTCCGAAAAACATTTTGAAAAGTGCAGACAGTTTTAAAATAACTAAGAGAAATGAAATTTATTGTATCACCAAAACCTGGAAGGTGCCTGGAATCATTTTAGGTCTTGTTCCTTTTGGTGCGCTAACATCAAGTGTTTCAAACTCTGCTGTTGGTAAAAATAATGTATGCGACTTTTCATCAAGAGTAATTGTTCTTGCACCTCTTTTTGTAATGATAGTTTGTTTTACCTTGAATTCATTAGCTGATTTTTCTTTTATAGCAGTAAGGTTCCCTTCACCGTTTGAGGTAAAGATCATTTTGTTTTCCGTATCAAAAACAACCCCATCACAACCATCGCCAATTGGTAACTTATCAATCACCTTACCATTTATCGCATCAATAACCAGTAATAATTTATCACAACCTGCAAACAACCTGTTTGTCTTATCATCAAAAGCAAGTCCGGTAGGTTCTTCACCAGGCACAATAGACCAATAATGTTCTACTTTAAAGTTTACAATATCAACTGAAGCTATTTCATTTTTATCTTCAATATTTACAAATACTTTTCCTTTGCGGTCAGATACTGCAGCTTCGGGTTTGCCTCCAACATAAATAGTAGCAATTACTTTATTTGAAACTGGGTCTATTACCGAAAGATCTTTACTTCTGCCATTACAAGTAATTATTTTTTTAGTGAAAGGCTCATAAAAAATAGCATCAGGGTTTTCACCCGTGGCAATTTGAGCAATAATTTCATTTGTATTAAGATCAAAAACCGTTACACTATTGGACCTTCCGTTGCTGGTGTACCCCCGGTTAATTTCATTATTAAATGCTATTCCGTGTATACCTTCTGTATTTGGAATGATGCCGACAGAATCTCCAGTTTCCTCATTTAAAATATTTACCTGTGTGCCATGAGAAACATACAGTTTATTATTGTTAACTGCAATATAATCCCACCCGCCGGGGCTGAGTATATGAAATGTTTTTATCAATTTATAATCATCATTATCCTGGCCAAACGAAAATGTTGAAAACGAGGATAAGAGAAAAACTATGGTAAGAAATTTTTTAAACATGGTTATTTTTTTTTAAGCTACTAAGATGGCTCCAAAGTTGGGTTTAATTCTGAAGAATTGCAGGAATTATAAAAAATTAAAAAAATGCAGGGGAATAAAATTTAATTAGTCGTCTATGTTATTCAAAATGTGTGTTTGCCTGCTAATAAGTTTTATTAGAATTCTTAACGAAAAATAGGTATCATTTAAATTAGCTTACTCAATTCTGAATTATGAAATATATAATAGCCACTCTGCTTACTTGTTTTACAATTTTTTCAGTAAATGCCCAATATGAGGGGAACAGCGCCAGGCAACAGCAAAACGGACGTATTTATGGCAAAGTGGTTGATGCAAAAACAAACAGAGGGCTTGATGCAGTGTCTGTGCAGCTAATAAAAAAAATAAGTAACACAGTTAACGGATCATCTAAAGATTCAATAGTAGCAGGTATGCTAACGCCTTCAAACGGCAACTTTAGTTTTGACAATGTACTCTTCGGTGATTCACTTAAATTGTTTATTACAGCTATTGGTTATGGCACGTTGGAACGAACAATTATGTTAAGGTCAAATCCATCTCAGGGAAATGAAAAAGATCTTGGAAATTTTAAAATAACCCAGGAGTCGAAGGTGCTGGAAAACATAACGGTTACTTCAACAAAGCCTGCACTTGAAATGGGGATTGACCGCAAAATTTTTAATGTTGAAAAAAGCCTTACTGCCACAGGTGGTACCGCTATTGATGTGATGAAAAGCATCCCTTCAGTAACTGTAGATGTGGATGGTAATGTACAATTGCGGAATGCATCTCCCTTGATTTTTGTTGATGGCCGCCCCACTATTTTAACCCTTGACCAGATACCTGCTGATAATATTGAACGTGTGGAACTTATTACTAATCCATCTGCAAAATTTGATGCAGCCAGTACTGCAGGAATAATAAATGTTGTATTAAAGAAAAACAGGAAGGCAGGATTCAACGGCATAGCCTCGGTTTCCGCAGGAGTTCCTGGTATTCTTTCATCAAATCTTACTTTAAATTTAAGGCAGGGGAAGTTTAATTTTTTTGCGAGTGGAAACTACAACAAGTCCGGGGGAAGAGTTGATGGTAAAACCTTCAGGCAAAATAAAAATAATGGCGTTACGGAGAATTACTTTAACCAATATTCATGGAATAACCGGATGAGAGAGTTTAAATCTGCCCGTTTCGGACTTGATTTTTTTCTCGACAACCGCAATACAATAACAGTGTCTCAGAATTTTGTAAAGGGAAAATTTACCAACGATGAAGAGCAGAGCCAGGAATATTTAAACAGCAGCAAAATATTAGAGCGAACCGGGGAACGTTTTTCACAAGGAAGTTCAGGGTTTAACAGGAGCAGTACGCAATTAAACTACACTCATAAATTTTTGAACCCCGGTAAAGAAATTACTGCAGATGTAAATTATAATACCGGTTCAAACGATAATAAATCTAACATAATAAACTCCTATTTTAAAAATGATGGAACTGCTTATTCCCTGCCTAACCATGTACGGAACGTTGGGGATAATGCAAATGAACAGTTAACTGTGCAGGTTGATCTTGTAAGCCCAAAAGGTGAAAATGCAAAGTTCGAATCTGGTGTGCGCACTTTTATCCAAAGTAATAACAGCATTTTTAATGCGTACGCGTTAGACCCTGCCGGCGCAGAAACTAAACTGCCGTTGAGCAATAATTATAAATATAAAGAGATGGTAAATGCATTCTATGTAACCTATTCAAATAAGATCAATAAATTTTCTTACCAGGCCGGCATAAGAGCAGAGCAATCAAAATTTGATGGTGAACTTATAGATAAGGGTCAAAAGTTTGGCTATGATTATCCACGTAATTTAAAAAATATCTGGGATGCCTTATTCCCAAGTCTTTTTCTTACTCAAACAATAGGTGAAGGAGAAGATATTCAAATAAATTATACGAAACGAATTCGTCGTCCTGATTTTCGCAGGCTGAATCCTTTTATTGATATAAACGATCCGGTAAACCTGCGCCAGGGCAACCCGGCTCTAAGTCCTGAATACACTAATTCTTTTGAATTTAATTATAATAAAACTTATAAAAGCGGCAGTTTCCTGGGCGTAATTTATTACAGCAACAACCAGGGTGATATTACCCAATACAGCGATACTATAACAGCTGCCCAATATCAACAATTAAATAATGCAGCAATAGATCCGAATGCAATTTTAAATACTTTTATCAATGCCCAAAGTACAAACAGTTTGGGAGCTGATTTTACTTTGCAGCAGAAGCTTGCAAAAAACTTTGATATTGTCCCTAATGTAAACCTGAGATATCAAAAAGTAAATGCTGTTGTAAATAATATTGATTTAAGTAATGAAGGATTCAACTGGGAGGCAAAACTGATTATTAATTATAAAATTGAAGCAAAGAAGTCATCGTTATTCAGTAACCTTGGTTTTCAGGTTATCGGGGAGTATGAGGGGCCGGAAGTAATTCCGCAGGGGAAAAATAAAGAACAGTATAGTGTGGATTTTGCTTTACGTAAAGACATGTTTAAAGAAAAAAAAGGCACCCTCACATTTAGTATAAATGATGTTTTTAATACTAACCGTATGGGAACTATTTATGATACAGAAAACTTCTACCAGGATTCTTACCGCAGATGGAATGTTAGAAATTTCAGATTAACCTTTAGCTACAAATTTGGAAATTCCAAAACCTCATTATTTAAGCGTAAGGATAATCAGGGTCGTGAGGAGAATGATGATAATGGAAATGAGTAACTAAAAAGCTATATGGATGTTTCTACTAAAATATTTGTAGTAATAGATGTTACTGCCATATTAATCTATTAGCTGATTAGGCATATGTTCCTTATAATATTAAATTTTAAGCGACTAATCAACATATAACCCCGGCACTATATCTTTATAAGAAATTATCTCAATAATGGGTTTGGCAAAAGTTTTCTTTTGGGGAATGATAGTAAGCTTTCTCGGCACATTGCCTCTCGGCACATTGAATGTTGCTGCCATGCAGATAAGCGTAGCAGAAGGTATAAAACCAGCGGTTTATTTCTCATTGGGGTGCATACTTATTGAGATGATCTATGTGCGTATCTCGCTTGTTGGTGTTAACTGGATACGCAAACAAAAAAAATTATTTCAGTGGCTTGAATGGATAACATTAGGGATAGTGGTTGCCCTGGCCGTGGGAAGTTTTATAGCTGCCTCTAAACATCACGAAGCAAAAAATGTAATGCTTAATAATGACATGAACCGGTTTTGGCTTGGCTTCGTATTGGCCAGCGTGGCACCAATGCAAATACCCTTTTGGTTTGGCTGGAGTACCATTTTATTTACCAAAAAGATTTTACTGCCACAGAATAATTATTATAATTTATATATAGCCGGCATTGGTATAGGCAGTATGATGGGAAATTCTGTTTTTGTTTTTGGCGGAAAATATATTGTTGAAAAATTAAACGCCAATCAGAATATTCTGAATTACGTAATAGGCGGAATATTTACTTTAACCGCTATTATTCAACTGGTAAAGATTTTATTACATAAAGATGCTGCTGAAAAGCTTGAGCATTTAGGGGAAGAAAAAAAGAAAGAACAATAATATCTTACTGCCGCAATTTAAACCGTGTAATATTTAAAATAAATTCTCTTTTAGATAGCCCGCCGTGCCCGTTTTATGAAATGCGAATTGACAACTCAAATTATACAAGAGAAATGACGACAAAAACCAAATCTGACATTTCAAAAATCGGCTGGTATCAAATTATTGGAGGAGGCATTGGTGTTCTAATAATTTTATATGCCCTGTTTACGGCGACACAATTTTCAGCATTAAGTATTTCATTCTATGTTTTTGCATTTCTCTTTTTTGCGTATTCAATTTTTTGTGGGACACTTTGTTTGCAATCAAAAAACGCAGCATTGACACATTCATTAATAAATCAATTTCTGCAATTGATAAGCTTTGTTTTTTTCGGTTTTGCTTTTAGTTATGTTGCGGGACTTTACATTTAAGTTGGACTTGACCTTTCAAAATCAATTGACGTTACATTTAATTTCGGCATTTCAAAATTGGACTTTAGTATAAACAACGAGTATGACAGAGCAGATATAAGTTTTAATTTGGTAGCATTAGGACTGATTTATTGGATTGACAAAATCATAAAAAAAATTAAAACAGAAAATTATAAAGCACCAGCTTCGGTTCCCGGCTTTCCGAATAAAGCTCAACAACAGAATAAACAATGAGCTATTAATTATAAATTTGGCTGACGTACGGGCAGAAGGAATTCTATCGCCTGCAAAGCCGTACCGTTAGGCGCAACTTAGAATGAAGTATCTACTATTGATTTTGTACATAGGACTATTGCTTCTGATATTTCTCGGGCTTTCTGATAAAGTATTGTATAGCCAAGATGTCATCAGGTGGACACCCTTTATATTAATATTTTTCGTCCAGACTTTTTTGCTCTATCAACTGTTGAAGTCTTTTAATGTGATGCCTAAATATCTCATAGGTATTTGCGCTCTATCCGTTCTGATAATTGGTCCTTCCTTTGGATTTTACTTGGGTCATCAAGAAGAAAAAGAATTTCAAGAAAATGGAAAAATGGTAAAAGGGCTAGTTTACAAAAAGTGGTATAAAACCGGAAAGAATAGCGAATGGCTCTTACGATGCCAGTATGTAGTGGACGGCGTGACCTATTCAACCTTTAGTGAAACCGATAAAGACAATAAATACAAAGTTGGTGATACACTTACCGTAGTATTCATTGATAACTACCCGCAAAAAAGTAAAATCAAAGAACTCGACTGATGCGCCTAACAACATTGTGTTTATAAAATTGTGGCTGGACGTTAAGCATTCAAATTTAAATCGCTATTTTGCTTTTGTGGTTAATTGAACCGAAGTTTTTCAAATGCCACAACTTCATAAACACTTTAACGTACGCTATTTTTTCCGACACCAAAACTCTCATATGACTTTCAAGGAAATTG
>JBDSAQ010000536.1:0-2771 GCA_039922095.1 Ginsengibacter sp.
TATCAATATAAGAGGCGCTATAAGAGATATTGCAGCCATAAATGTTGGAAAAAAGAAGCTCGCATTAATTGCAAAAAACAATGACACTTTACAGTTAATAAAGTTTTAATAAACAAGTATATGAGAACAGCGGGAATTATATTTATTACTTTATTCATGTTGGCAGCCTGCACGGGTGATAACGGAATGGCCAAATACAATAGTCTTGTAAAAAAAGAACTTGCATCTAATAAAAGGGTAGATAGCATTTTTTTTGGAATTCATTTTGGCATGACACAAAAAGAGTTTTTTATGCATTGTTGGGAGATGAATAAAAAAGGAATACTAACCGATGGCAATGATGGTACTGGAAGTATGTATGTGTTGTATAAACTGGACAAAGAACTGAAGTATCCGGCCTCCATGAATTTTTATCCTGATTTTAATGACAGTACCATTTGGAAAATGCCTGTGAGCATTCATTACAATGGGTGGGCGCCATGGAATAAAAAAATGGGTGCTGATAGCCTCCTCTCTGATGTATTTAAATTGTATAAAAAATGGTATAGCGATGGCAATTCGTTTATACAGTTAAATGATAAGAGAAGGGGGATTTTATATATTAAGGTTGATGGTAACAGGAGGATTACCATCGGAAAGTACGATGATGTGATTGTAAGGGTTGAATATGTAGATATGCTGGTGGAAAAACAAAAAAGGGGTAAAGATGAGAAATAGGAGTTCAATCCAATTGGTCATATTACTTCTTTCCTCATGCAGCATGATCCTCACAGGAATTTCATGCAATTCTAATAATTCATCATCCCCGGTATTATTCAAAAAATTAGATCCTTCCGAAACTAATATATATTTCAGTAACGATCTTTCTTATAATGCTGAATTTAATGTATACACCTACCGTAATTTTTATAATGGAGGAGGAGTTGCCATCGGTGATATTAATAACGACGGTCTTCCGGATATTTTTTTTACGGCTAACATGGGGCCCAACAAACTTTATCTCAATAAAGGCAATTTCAAATTTGAAGACATTACTGAAAAAGCAGGTATTGTTAAAAAAGCTAAATGGTCAACCGGCGTTAGCATGGCAGATGTAAATGGAGATGGGCTTTTAGATATTTATGTTTGCAATAGCGGTAATATAAAAGGAGACAGCCGGCAAAATGAATTGTACATGAACAATGGTGTTTCATCAAAAACAGGCATGGTAACTTTTTCTGAAAAAGCACATGAATATGGGCTTGATGATAAAGGCCTTTCAACTCATGCAGCCTTTTTTGATTTTGATCATGACGGTGATCTTGATATGTTTTTATTAAGCAACTCTTTTAAAGCTATTGGCAGTTTTAATCTGCAAAAAAATGAAAGAAGTGTAAGAGACTCTTTGGGCGGTCATAAATTTTATCGCAATGACGGAGACCATTTTACTGATATAAGCGAACAGGCAGGTATTTATGGAAGTATCATTGGCTTTGGCTTAGGAGTAACTGTAGGCGATGTAAATAATGATGGATGGCAGGATATTTATGTATCAAATGATTTTTTTGAACGTGACTATTTATACATTAACCAACAGAACGGAACTTTTAAAGAAAAGCTCGAAGACGAAATAATGAGCATCAGCAACGCTTCAATGGGGGCAGATATGGCCGATATAAATAATGATGGACAGCCCGATATATTTGTTACGGAGATGTTGCCGGAACAGGAAGCCCGTATTAAAACAAACATAACATTTGAGAACTGGGATAAATATCAGCTGGATTTAAAATATGATTATTACCACCAGTTTACCCGTAATATGCTTCAGCTAAATAATGGTTCTCTCCCTTCTCCCAAGAAAATAAATAATCCGCTTTCTTTATCTAAAAAAGAAGGTGCCCGCAGGGCGGATGAGGCAGGGGGCGGGGGTGATGTCACCTTTAGCGAAATAGGCAGATTTGCAGGTGTTCACGCTTCTGATTGGAGTTGGGGAGCCTTGATCACAGATTTAGACAATAATGGTTATAAAGACATTTTTGTTGCCAATGGAATATACCAGGATTTAATTAACCAGGATTACATCCAGTATATTTCCAATGAACATTTCTTTAAGGAAGTAACATCGGGCAAGGCAGACTATCAAAAATTAATTGATCTTATCCCTTCTCACCCGATACCCAATTATGCATTCAGCAACAATGAGGACTTAACCTTCACCAATAAAGCCAAAGAGTGGGGGTTAGATGAGCCCTCATTTTCAAACGGCTCGGCTTATGGAGATTTAGATAATGATGGGGATTTGGATCTGGTAGTAAACAATGTGAACATGCCGTGCTTTGTATATCGCAATCAAAGCATAGAGCAACATCCGGAAAATAAATATCTTAAAGTAACATTGAAGGGAGAAGGAAAAAACACCTTTGGGTTAGGGGCAAAAGTAACCGTGCATTACAACAATACAATAGCTTACCAGGAAGAGATGCCCATGCGTGGCTTTGAGTCAACAGTAGACAGCAGGCTGAACTTTGGGCTTGGCAAAACAAATAAAATAGATTCAGTAGTAGTAAAGTGGAATGATGGAAGAGAAAATATTTTAAAAAATGTACACCCCAATCAACAGATAACAGTAAAGCAAAGCGAAGCAATGATGCCCTCAGCTATCAACGGGCAACGATCAACCATTAACCCTCTCTTTACCCAAAGCGTCAATAATTATGGAATAGATTTTACACACAAGGAAAATGCCTTCAGTGACTTTGACAGAGACAAACTGATCTTTCACATGCTCT
>JBDSAQ010000537.1:0-7250 GCA_039922095.1 Ginsengibacter sp.
ATTTGTTCCTTTGGTAGTACAGTCAATACAACTTAGACTTGAAGCAGCACCAAATTTCATTATTACGTTAAACATAACTTCAGAAGGCGAAGTAGGATACCTACCCAATCCGTATTTGAGGATGCTATCCGGGTGATTAGCTATTACTTCAATATTACAAGGCGAAGTATAATTCCATCCGGGCACCTCCGAATTTTTAATAAATAGCCTTAGTTCCTTTTCTTCTAAAACTTCAACATGTCCTATAACTATTTCAGAAGGATTGGTAACGCAATGAATATTGCCTTGTAATTCAGAGGGCTGGGGATCGAATATAGAGCCTAACTGCTCCGTGTTTTTTTTAAGTTTATCCAGAAATAAATAAGCTTCATGACTTAGTGCATATTGGCTTATATTGATGCTATACAGTATGCTAAGCCTTTCTGAAGCAGGTTGAATTAACAGAAGAGGGTAATATATTTTGTCTGCCGTCAGCTTTTCTGAAGTGCCTATTATTACCCTTTTGGCGTTGTCCTCAGGCCAGCATGTATATAGCGAAAAATCATAAGCTCCATTTGGAAATCTGTATTTTACAAACGACTTATCCACCGGGCCATCATATACCAGGTTTGTGAGGTAGGCTGAATGTATTTCCCATACTTCTTTATACTTCCATTGATAGTACCTTGTAGTGTTTTGGGGGTCATGAGTATTTATATAAAGCCTTACTCCGCCATTTTCTCTTAGCCACGTTATGCTATCAATTGGGGGGGTATTTCTAACTTTAGAGAAATCCGATAGATATTCTTTTCCATCCTGTGTTTTAATACGCAGGCGATATTTTTGATTACTATTTAAATTTAATGATGTAGCTGAGATATAATTTCCATTTCCAGTATAATAGAGTGGGTAAGTTAGCTGGTTGTCTCCCTCAATATTTACTAAAGCATTATGCTCGTATATAACGTCTAACGTGTCAAATAACCTGGTGGTACGGGTAAGTGTAATAATTGTTGATTTCTGCCCGTTATTTATAAAGCCTTCTACTACAAGATAGCCTGTAGCAGGGGATGTTATTTTAGGCAGATACTTTTCCTTACATCCCCATGTGATCGAAAGAAATATAATATAGAAGAATAATTTTTTCATTTACAGTATTGTTTTAAGCAACTGCACTTAATTCCGCGGCTTGTGCTCAAATGCATCAACAACATACAATTTAAACCAGGCTATCCCGGTAGCCTGATGGATTATGGCCAAAAAGCTGGTTTTATATTTGTTCCCCTTGTGGTACAGTCTACGCAAAAATCAGGTGCAGCATCAAACTCTTTTATTGCCAGCCCCATATAAGAAACAGGCTGTGTGGGTATTAAGTTTTTCCCATACTTATTCATACTATCTACGTTATTATCTATTGTTGTAGCAAAGCAATTAAGTTTAAAATTCCAATTAGCCAGTTGGGTTCTGCTGATAAAAATCCGTTGTTCCTTTTCCTCTGAAATATCAACATAACCTATAACCGGCTCGGCAGGATTACTAGTGGAATGAATGTTGCCTTGTAATTCTGAAGGCTGTGGATCAAAAATAGAACCCACCTGCTCAGTATTTTTTTTCATTTTTTCAAAAAACAAATAAGCTTCGTGGCTTAAGGCATATTGCTTTACCCTGATACTGTAAAGTACACTCAACTTTTCCGAGGAAGGCCCTATAAATAAAAGAGGTAAATAAATTAAATCTTTACTTAGCTTTTCTGAAGTACCCAAACTAATATTTGTTGAATTTTCTGCTGACCAGCACCTGAATATTGGATCAGGAGAACCTGTGGCAGGATTTCTGTAAACCAAACTCAGGATTTTATTAGTGACCGGGTCCAATCTATACTTTAGTGTGGATTCAAATGCAGAATGGATTTCCCATGTTTCTTCATATTTCCAATGATAGTATTTGGTAGCATCCTGGGGATCATGAGTATTGATATAAATTCTAACTCCTGCATTTTCCCTCTTCCAGCTTATGCTATCTATTTCAGGAGTGCCTTTAACCCTGATAAAGTCTGAAGCATATTCTTTATTATCCCGGGTTTTAATTTGCAAACGATATTTTTCATTCTTATTTAAATTTAATGATGAAGAAATATACACGCCATTCCCATTTTCAAAAAGTTGAAAAGTCGTATGATTTTCACTTTCAATATTTACTATAGCTTTGTGCTCGTATATAATGTTAGTTGCGTCATATAATTTTGTAGTACGGGTAAGTGATATACTTGTTGGCTGGGGCCCGCTGCTTATAAAGCCCTCTACTACAAGATAGCCCGTGGCCGGAGATGTTAGTGAAGGCAGATACTTTTCCTTACAACCTAATGTAACAAAAAAGAAAATTATATAGATCAATAATTTTTTCATTTACAGGTTTGCTTAAAACTTGATATTATAATTGATAAATGGAATTGGGCTGCCAAAAATGGAAAGCTTGTACCCATTTACAACTCCGTTCTCTGAAATAAAATAAACAGAATATGGATTCTTTCGCCCGGTTAAATTGTAAACACCAGCGGTCCAGGAGTTATGTGTTTTTTGATGCACCTTATGGTTGCCTTCAAGGTTCATTGAAAAATCAGTCCGAAAATAATCAGGTATCCTGTTTGCATTTCTATCAGCATATAAAGTTCTTTCACCATTGCTGTAAAAAAACCTGCCAATAGGCAATGTAATTGGCCTGCCGGTGCTGTACGTTGCATTTAATGAAAAACTAAACCGGTGCGAAATTCTATAGTTGCTGATAAAGGTAATGTCATGTGGCTTATCTGAATTGGCCGGATAATACATTCCTTTATTTATTACTTCGCCGGCAGTGGGGTCATCCATTTTTAATAATGTTCTTGAATAAGTATAGCTCAGCCATCCGTTCAATTTTCCGGTAAGTTTTTTCAGCAAAAATTCTACACCATATGCTTTTCCTTTTGTATTGATAACATCAGTTTCTATGTGTTGATTTAAAACCAGCACGGCCCCGCTCTTATAATCTAAATAATCTTTTATTTTTTTATAGTAAACTTCCACAGATGTTTCGATAGTATTTGACTTAAAGTTTTTGTAGAAGCCAAGAGAAACCTGGTCGCCATACTGCGGTTTAATGTTAGGGTCACTAAGCTTCCATATATCAGTGGGAGCTACTGCCGCAGTGTTTGAAAGAACGTGAATGTATTGGCGCTGGGAGTTATAGCCGGCCTTTATAGAAAAGTCGCCGGAGAATGCATACCTGGCTGAAAACCTTACTTCAGGACCGTGGTATGTTTTTATGAATTTATTTTTCCCATACACGTTAATGCCTGTAATATTATCTACAGTTTTAGGTACCCCTTTAGCGTATTCATTAAAATTGCGGGGGCCAAGTACATTAAATACAGAGTATCTTACTCCCGCTTCTACCGATAACCCTGAAGTGATGTTGTATTTATCGCTCACATATAAAGCGCTTTCCAGCGCCTGCTCAGCCTGCATCTGCTCTGCAGCTACCAGTGATTCTTTTCCCACGGGTTTATAAGTACCGGGATTAAGTTTATACAAAATATTGTTGAGGCCGAACTCAATGGTATGTTTACTGTTTACAAAATAATTAAAGTGAGCTTTAAAATTTGTTTGATTGATATTGAAACCTAAAGAATACGCGTTAATCGGGTTTACGGCGCTTGAAATTTTATATTGATAATTGTCGTAACCCGCAGTTATCAGGGCATACAATTTATTATGAAATATGTGTTTCCATTTTAATGAAATATTGTTGTTACCATAATTATAAGTGGTATCGCTGTTGAGATTAAAATTATCCTTACTCAGATAGCCCGTTAAGTATATTGAATTCTTCTTATTTACCCCGTGGCTGATATTTACATTAACGTCATAAAAACCTGCTTTACTGTTTTTGAACTCATCGGGTAAAAGATTAAGAAGCCACCGGGCATAGGTGGTTCTGCCGCCTATAATAAAAGAAGATTTGTCTTTGATCAATGGCCCTTCCAAGGTTAAACGACTCGTTAGCAAACCTACACCTGCAGTACCGGTGATGTTTTTTTTGTTTCCTTCCCTGCTGTTGATCTCCAGCACTGAAGATAATCTGCCGCCATACTTTGCAGGGATGCTGCTTTTATATAGTTCCACATCTTTAACTACCTCAGGATTAAAAGCAGAAAACAATCCAAAAAAATGAGAAGGATTATATATGGTTGCATCGTTAAATAAAATAAGATTCTGATCTGCAGATCCACCTCTTACATTTAAACCTGTACTTGCTTCCCCAACTGATTTTACGCCTGGCAACGTGAGCACTACTCTTAAAATATCAGCCTCTCCAAACACAACAGGTACCTGTTTTATCGTTTTAATGTCAATGGTTTGAATGCCCATTTGAAGGCTTCTTATATTACTTGCCTTTTGAGTAGAAACAACAACTTTCTTTAATGCGATCACTTCCGTCTGCATTTCAATATTAAACTTTCCATTTCCTTTTACCAGTATCTCTCTTTTGGTATCCTTCATCCCTATGCTTTGTATGGAGAGGGTGTGCCGGCCTTTTGGCAATGAGATGGTATAATAACCATACTGATCTGTAATTACATCAATCTTCGAATTTTCTACATGTACAGATGCGCCTATAACAGGCTCACCGCTTTTACTATCTGCGATAAAGCCATTGATAGTGTTTTGGGCCTGGTTTGTGGAAGGGCCTTGTTCGCCTACAGTATACAGCTTGTTTTGCAGTGTGGCATTTTGAACTTTATTTGCGACACTTCCATAATCAATATTACTGGTATCCTGTATATCATTTTTATCATTCTTATCCGTGCCAAAAAATCCATCAGGCAGTTCAGTTTGCACAAGCTGCCCTCTACTTATAAAGAAATTGTTTTGTGCATCCTTTGTAAACCCTACATTGGTATTTACAAATGCTTGTTTTAAAACGTCTTCCAACCTTTTTTTTTCTACCGAAATATTTACTGTAATTGAATCTAACTGGCTTGCATCAAAGTAAAAATTATAACCGGTTTGCTTTTCTAATTGCAAAAAAAATTGTTCAGCAGAAATACTTTTAAATTCTCCCGTTATAACAGGCATAGCTTTTTGCGATACAGCTGAATAACTATTTAATAAAAAATAGCAGGTAAGAAATGTACATCCAAAAAGTTTCAGTGGCATTTACTATTGATTAGCGGCTTTTATAGTTGTGTTGTTGATAGAATCATAAAAAGTAACTGTTCTTATAATGGCATCTTCTTCAGCCTTACGAAAATTCAGTTTATTACTTCTTATAAATTGCTGCACTTCTTTTTTCCTATTGCTCATTACAGGTAATAATGATTTTTTATTTTTTATTGCATAATACCTGTTATCTTTTTTTATAAAGTATTTGTTAGATTCAATTACATGCTTTTCTATCCCTGCAAATGCAGAACGATCCTCAAGCAATTTTAAAACTTTTTTATACAGAACAACATTACCATTATATAATAGATCATAAAATCCTGTATGCAATACCTGGTCCTTATCATTATCCATATTTAACCTGATAAATGTATGGCCCGAAATAATAAACCACTGTATGCTTTCATTATTAAGCTTTATAAAATAAACACCAGCAAGGTCCTTAATAATCAATTCTTCCTTTACAATATCATATAACAGCGGCACGTTTTCATATAAAACGTTATTGTAAAAAACTGAGCCTGGCACAAATTGTTTCGATATAAAAAAAGGATGCCCCTCGTTTATTACGAAAGGATAGTACGCTTTATAGGTATACTCACTGCCATTATATAAGCCTGTTTCAGGGAGTAAAAACTTGTGGTATAAATTTACAGCGTTTTTTAATAAAGATGTTTTAGCAGAGGTATCGGATACAAAATTTTGGGATGAGGCTTTATAGGAATTTACGAAAATTATGCTCAGTAACCCTGCCCTAACTATTTTAAACCACCTCATAAAGCTTTCATCAGATTAGTAATCAGCTAATATAAATTAATAAATCAGAATTCAGCAAATGTTGAGGAATTTTAAAACGTATCCGGATCTACTCAGGCTGAGTTTGCAGTACAGGAACCACACAGCGAGACTCAATACTATCTCTTAAGTTTTCCCAGGCTTCTTCCTGAAAGTATTATGGCAGAAGTATCTGATATATTGAGTTGTAAAAAATTAATTTGTGCATGCCCAAGATTTAATAAAGATACCCCCTGCACATTTGCATCAACCCTCTTTATATACATTGTTTCCCAACTGTTTGATTTAATATCCTGGTCAGCTTTAGAAGTATCTGAATCTTTTAATCCGGGATGCGGAAAAACCTGTCCTTTTAAATCGGGAGACATTTCAAAAATTACTTCAGATGAATCTTTTTGATTTATATGAAGACTGTCTAAATCATTGTTATAGCTTTCCACTTCAAGTCTTGATCTTCCTGATAAATTAATATTAATGCTTTTTTGCCTTAGTTTAAACAATTGAAAATTGGTATCAAACCCATCAACAGACAACAGCTCAGGAGAAAATATACGAACCAGTGTATTCCACTCCAGCCAGGATTTTTCATAATGGTCTTTATATGTATTGGGAAATTTTAGAAAAAGTGTATCATTTTTTACGTATGTTTTTACCAATCCTTTTTCATAACCATACCAGTCCTTTGCAACACGTACCGAATAACTTTTACTCTGTTCATAAGCTATCCTGGTAACATTACCACCTTCAATTTTCAGATGCTTAAAGGGTTGCTGAAGTATCTTACCATATGTCCAGTAGTTGTCATTTTTATCTATTTTATCATACTCTTTTTTTAATAAAATATTAGAAGCAAACATAGCTGTTACCAATAGTAGAAAAGTAACCAGCAGAATTATTGAACTAAGTTTCATATTTATTTTTGTTTAAAATTATCTTCAATATATTGTTCGTATAGTTGCTTCACTTCTTTAAAATTCATCTTAAGCAAATAGAGGTTTCTGAAAAAAACCGGCAACTCATTTTGAATAAATTGTTCTCTTCTAAAAGTAAGGATACGTTCGAGTGCATCATCCTCTATAAAATACCCAATGCCCCGCTTGTTAGTAATTATATCCCTCTGCTGCAAAAGATCATAAGCCCGCTGAACTGTATTTGGATTTACTTCCATTGCCACCGCAAGGTCTCTGATACTTAAAATCTTATCTCCTAAATGCCACTTGTTTAATAATATCTGTTCGCAAACATATTCTGCTATTTGCAGGTATATCGCTTCTT
>JBDSAQ010000538.1:0-17208 GCA_039922095.1 Ginsengibacter sp.
AGTAGGCTATGGCAGGATAAATCCTGTTGGGTTTTTAGCGAGCGCCATTGCTTCATTTGAAGCTTTAATTGGCCTGTTAAGTTTTGCATTAGTCACCGGTTTATTATATGGAAGATTTGCCCGGCCAAGAGCTTATCTGAAATTCAGTAATAATGCATTGCTCTCTCCTTACCGTGATATTACAGCTATCATGTTCAGAGTTGCCCCCTATAAAAACACAACGTTAATTGATGCAGAAGTAAAAGTTTCATTAGGGCTTACCATAGAACAGAATGGAAAAAAAGAAAATAAGTTTTATCAGTTGCCACTTGAGTTTAGCACAGTAAACGCCTTAACACTTAACTGGACTATAGTGCATCCAATAACCGAAGCAAGTCCTTTATATGGTTTTACAAAAGATGATTTTAAAAATATGCATGGAGAAGTTTTGGTTTATTTTAAAGCCTTTGATGATATGTTTTCCAACATAGTTGTTGCAAGAACATCATACACTTTTGCAGAGATAATACAAGGAGCAAAGTTTACTCCCATGTATGCTGCTTCTGAACAAAGTAACAAAACCATTTTGCATTTAGATATATTAAACTCTTATACAGAAGTGGATATAAGCCATGCGTATGCGGAAAATAAGAGTGGGGGATAGACAAAGGCGTTGATAATATGCTTTTTTACCGGGGCCTCTCGAATTTTAAATCCTGTCGTGAATTCAAGATGCTTACAGGTGGCAATAACTTATTATAAAGAAAGAAGAACTTGTAATTAGTGCTTTACATAAAAGCTTGCAAAAAGAAAAAGCTACACTATCCGCTAGCCTAAATCAAAGAATAAAAATTTGCGATATAATTTTCAGCGGTTAATATTTAAACCTTTATTTTAGCCGTACCATTTCAACTGCAATGAAAAAATTTCTACTGTGTTCTACTCTTGGTTTGTGCATAAGCGTATCGTTAATTGCCCAGGATAGCACAACACTAAAATATTCCGGCGCCTCAAATCCTTACCAGGCTGTGCCGCTTATAACCATTAAAGGAGAAGAGATCCGGCGTTTTCCCTCCAACAACTTTTTAGATGCCGTAAATGGTTTGTTTCCATGGGTATTCTCGCTTATACCAAACAGTAATGATTTTCTTTTTGTGGTTAACGGCTTTTTATTGATAGATATAAACAGCCTTAGCCTGAATGATATTGAGGAAGTAACATTTACAAGGAACAACTTAAACGGAGGTTTGTACCCGTTCTCAAGAGCCGGTACTTTTTTTATAACTACGAAAAAAACCAGCGAAAGCAATACCCTATTTAGCTTTAGTGCACAATACAATTCTGCCTCAGATAAAAGCAATACAGTTGTGGCTGTTCTGCAACCAGGTGCAACCGTTGATGAATCCACTAAAAGAAAATCCGGACATTTGTTCAGCATACATGGTTCAGTGCTGGCAGCGGGAAAAAAGTGGAATTTGTATGTATCTGCCCAACTTGATCAGTCAGCCAATCCTAATATTTCTAAAAACTTAAATGTTAGCTATTCGTACATGACCCGAAAAGACAGCTCGACACTTAACGGCAGTAAAAATCAATTGAATATAAGATCATTTGCACAATTTACTTACCGCTTGTCTTCTAAAATCGACATGGGAATTTATGGTAGTTATTTTCATGGTAACATAAACAGGGATACAAGCCGTTTGTACCATTCCCAGAACGAGGTTTTTAATAATGTAACTACCGGTACTGCCACCCTACCGCATTATAACGGAGGCGCCTTTATTAACTGGGCAATTTTGAAAAATCTTTATAACCATGTTTCTTTTGAATACCTATATGAAAAACTTGATGACAATAGCAATGCTGCTACTCAATTGTCAACTCCTCAGACCCCTCTAACCCATAGCAACAATAAGACAGTTTATCTTGCATATGATAAGAGTATGCTGGTACGAGACGAACTCAGTTACTCTTTTATTACCTTATCCAAATTTCAGGCTGGGGTGAGCGCCACTTTTTCTTATCTCGATCAGAAACCTGATTATAAAGGAACGTCTGTAACAAGTGGTGAGAATGGAATTATATCGGCCAGCGGTAGCAGCCTGCAGTATAACCAAAAACTGACATCACTTAATGGCAGATTCTATTTCTCATACAATCATATTTTTAGTGGCTATGCAGGTTATGCCAAATTAATTAATAAAGGCATTTCAAGGTTTTCATCGGCGTCTAAAAGTAACCCTTACGCGGGGGTTGAATTAAACATAAAAAATATGTTGAAAACAGGCAACATCAACCGCCTTGACCTGTCAGTTAATTATGGTGACCTAACCCGCAACAACTCTAATAGTTACTGGTTGCCGGAAGTTTCCAATTCATTCTTGTCTATCCCTTCACCAATAATCAGTAACAACGTTTTTATTGGTTTTAATACGACTATATTTCCTAATCCGTCGCTGGCAAATATTATCCTGAAGAACAGGTTGGTGGCTATACAGGTAAATGCTGGTTTTATTAATAACAGGTTATTGGCAGGGATAGAATGGAGCCAGCTTGAGTTACAAAACTTATATTTAATTGGGATTGCCGTCGGGGGCAACAATACCGGGGGCGTCTTTGTAAAAGGCAAAGAAACCCAAAAGGGTATTTCAGCATATGTAGCGGCAAAACTGGTAGACAAGCCTTTTAAAAAATGGACACTTCGCTTTAATACGCTTGTCCCCAGTGTACAACATCACCTTGACGCAGGTAATTATCCAATCATCCAGGGAACAAATGACCAGTTACAGGCTGGTATTCAAAATCATTTATCCTTTCACAACTGGTTTCTTCAGCTACACGGACTTACGGCTTTTAATAAAACAACAGTCAATTCATTCATGTTCAATTATATTCTTGCAGGTTACGAATTCCCCGGATCGAACTATCGTAAACAAAAGATATGTGTGTTTGTTCAGGCAAGGAATCTTTTAGTATTCGGGGCGTTAAAAAATTTCTATAACTATTATAGTTATTACGGAGGCGGCGTTAATATTTCGTTTTAGTATTTATAGGGCATGTCAGATCACTTAATAATTTCTTCTTTGTCCCTTTCTCTTTTCCAGGCTTGGGCACTTTTTAAAATTTGTAAGCCTTCATAGCATTCACTTTCAAGGCGTTTTTATTTTTTAGGGGACACTGCAGGCGACGTTTTGATGTATATCTATTTAAAATACCATGCAGGAAAATCAATCTGTATGCAATAATTTTTTTAATCAGTCCTTTTTTAATTTGATTGTAACTAATTCTTATTTTAGACCTATAGACTAAACGACCTCTATCTACTTCCGGGTTTAATTGAATCACTTGAGGATAAAAAATATACACTTGCTTACAATTTATCAATCCCATATGGAGTTTCTTATTAATTAGTTTTAGTTTTATTGTTTGCACCATTTTATATTTTAAATTAATACTTTTTGGTGCAAAAAGGGGCTCAAATATTCGAGTTGGCGTCATGTTTAAAAAAGTTTCGTCACATGAAATTTATTTTTTTTATTTTTTTATTTTTTGTTGGTACTATATCAAAAGCAGATACAATCGATTATTGGCATGTGTACTATAATACAACAATGATTGGAGATTTTAATGACTATGGCGAGAACAAAATTATTATTAAGAGAACCGAATTAAAGGCGGAAGATTCGATAAAAGTTACTTTTTTTAGTGATACACGATCAGACGACATGCCAGCTATTCTTGCTATCCTCAATGTGACTGATTCGAAGGGAAAAACAATCTTTAATATCTTTGGTTCAAAGCCTAATATTTCGTTTGTATTTCCTGTAAAGTATTTTATAAGATTCTCAAACGGCGATCATTTCATTGTAACATATAACGATGCTAAAAATGGTAAAGACTTCAAGGTAAAGTTATTTGAAGTGAAACTTGAGTAATACGAACGCCCAACATGTGGTTTTGTGCTGTGCTGGCTGACGAATATATTCTCATCGACATTTAACAGGTGGGGATTTTTCATTATGCAATTCTGGACAAACATTTATAAACTCATGTACTTCTCCGAGAAATTTGCCACACAGACAACGTGAATATTTGGGCATTAGCAAAAACATGTTAGCAATCATATACCTAACGGGTACAATAGCCATTGAGACCAGAATAATTCTAATAAACTTTTATGGAGAAACAATCTTGGATACATGGGCAGGCTATGATATGGACGGGAAAATAAGGAACAAAAATCAACTTATTAGAGTTTTAAAGAAAAAAAGAAATAAAATCATGGACTTTGGCTTTTTGTAATAGAATGGAGAAGGCAGGTGATGGCTTTCAAATTCATTCCGGCTTCTGACTAAGCAAACCAAAATACGACTGACATTGTAATATGGATTATAATAATTTTACATCCCGCCGATAGAAACCGGACTAAAACGTAAAATTATTTTTATCAATGTTTCGCTTTAATCTCTGTAATGCATCAATAAATTTTTGAGGAATCAGCCCATGTTTATCAGGTGGTACATCAAGTAATAAATTAGCTCCTCTTGAGCGGCAAATCAAAAACATTCCCAATAGTTCTGCATCACTGCGGGGCACGTCTTTTTCTTTATAAAACCATTCTTTCCCTATTGGATCACATACCTCTGCAGGCATGTAATATTTTTTATTTTCTATCTCCCGCCACTTTACATGGGCGGTATTGCTATTTGGAACAAAGCGTTCAATAGTGATTACATCTGTGGGCCAGGCTGCATTTATATTAAATTGTGATCCATCACTAATGCCATGATTAAAAAGTATTATGGCATCCGGTTGCCATTTGGCTATCTGGCTGTAAAGTTTTTGCCGGTAATCTCTTGTAAGAAAATGTGGAATATCTAACCACACTTCTCCAACAGGGCCATATTGAGTTAATAGCTCTTCTAATTGTTTCCATTGAAAGTCACGATACTCAGTAGTTGTGTAAGCAGTTGCCCAGGTTAAATTAGTTGGCGTGCCGGAACCAAACAGGTTGTGATTATCCCAGGCACAATAATAAAGAGCAGGTATAATTTCTTTTGCCCGGCAGGCTTTTACAAATGCTTCAATTACATCAGTTTTGTTCCCACTGTTGCCTACGTGATAATCTGTGTATTTGGTTGGCCATAAACAATGGCCTGCTACATGTTTTGCGGTAAGCACTGCATACTTCATACCTGCATCCCTGGCCACGCCTGCCCATTGATTTACGTCAAGTTTATCAGGGTTATAAAGAGAGGCTTTTTTATCCCCCTTTGAATATTCATCACCATCAAATGTACTCATGCCAAAATGAATAAACATACCATAACCTAACTCTTCCCAGGCCCTGAGTTTTTCTAATGATAACCTTTGATCGCCATTTTCATCACCAGGAATATTTTTATCACCAGGTTGCCCCTCACCAAAGCCCTGCACTGCTGGCAATAAAGATGCGATAACCCCGGTACTGCTTAATTGCATAAAATCTCTGCGTGATAATACTGACATAATAAAATATTTTTATGCAACTAATATATTACATAATATTTCAAAATTAAAGCACTCTTTTATAAGAGATTCTCCTATGATTAAATAAAAGTATCGGGGTTGGACAGAAAATATATTTTGATTGGACAACGCTGGACTGAATAAAGAAACACTACTTCATGAAAGCCTCCTCCTTCTCTGTAATATCCACTATTGCATACCTGTTTACGTTATTGATTGTCATCTCATCGAGCACATTTACTATATCACCATAAACAGATGCCTTTGAAGGTTTGATAATTACAAACAAATCATTCGATGTGGTTCTTCTTTTTTTATCTATGATTACATTACGTACTTCTTTTAGAGTAGTTCCCTTGAGATCAGCCTCTTCAAAATTTCCTTCATAATAATATATAGTTCCATTTACAGCAGGTAGCAGAGTTAGAGCGCCGTCCCGTTTAATTGGCATTGCAGTACCGGTATCATCAGGCATTATTAATTTTATAGCAGTAGGTTGGCTCATGGTTGTAGTGAATATGAAAAAGGTAATCAACAGGAAACCCAAATCCACCATAGGTGTCAGGTCAACACGTGTTGAAAGCCTCTTTGCCTTTACAACTCCTGCATTTTGTTTTTTATGGCTTTCGCCTGAAGTAATCTCTGCCATAGTATTAGTTTTTAATAAGATGCTTTATGAAGTATATTCCATACTCAACATACATGGGAATAGTACTTCCGTTGCTGGTATTACAAATCAACATTTTGAAGTAAGGTGATCTGCAGCTTTATTCTTATTGGTAAATAATTTAATTTTAAAAGCGCAATACCAAAGAAAAAAATAATCTAAAAACACATGGACACACAAGCCAATCAAAATAACGAACAGGAAACTCTTTTACTTTACAAGGCTCTGATAAATAGCTGGAATAATGGCAATGCGTTAGACTATGCAAATCTGTTCACTGCTTATGGAAACGTAATTGGTTTTGACGGAAGCCAGATGAATGGAAAAAAACAAATTGAAGATGAGCTAAACAAAATATTTGCGAATCATAAGGTGGCCACATACGTTTATATTGTGAGAGAAATACATTCACTTTCATCATCTGTTTATTTACTTCGGGCAGTTGCTGGAATGATTCCGCCCGGCAAGACAGAAATTAATCCAAAGGTGAATGCAATACAAACTATGATTGCACAAAAGGAAGCAGATCAATTCAGAATAGCCATTTTCCAAAATACTCCTGCAGCATTACACGAACGGCCAGACTTAAGTAAGCAATTAACTGAGGAATTACAAGAAGCTTATGAAATGCAGAAATAAAATGCATTCATAATTTATTTAAAAACTCGTTTGTAAAACAACTTAATGTTATCGAAATATTAAGGGCAATAAAAATTATCGTTAGAGGAATTCCAGGTATCTCCGAAGAAGTAAACAAGTATGCTGTAAAATTGAGAGACAATTTAAATGAGCTATCATCTTAAAATTGAAAGTCGATAACTTAGGTCAGGTAAACCAGCCGCTGATATTAATTGTTATTCTTTCAGATCAAAAATCACTTTTGCATTCTTCTGTTCACTGGAAGATATAAAAACTTCATAGCGCCTGGTGCCCGCAGTTATAATCATTAATGAAGTATTAGGTGGAATAGAACCAAGGTTTTCAGCTACCATAATTAGTTCATGATGCGGATGGGCAGGATCAACAGCAATCCGGAGAGATATTGGTTTTTGAGAAAGCCTGGCATGGGCTACCAATTGTACATTGTTATGATAAATACTAACAGTGTCACCATCAATTTCACCATTGTCATAAAGGTTAATCCTGATCTCTCCGGCTTCTGTTTCAATTTGTTTTACTAATATATTTTCCCGGGTTGTAAGTATCCGGGGTGCGGGTGGGAGAACGGGTGGCACTGGCTTTAATTCGGGGGTTGAATATTTCGGTGAATCTTGTTTTGGTTTTATAATTTGTTCTGTTACCGGCTTACTTGTTACCGGCACTGGAGTTGGCTTCTTAGGCAGTGGTTTTAATGTAACAGGTGACTGTTTTGCCGGTGGAATTGTTACGGGTATTGTTTTAACTAAAGGGGTTGGCTTTATACATTCTCGAAAAGTAATATCGTCTAATGCAAAGTCATTACCGCAACCTCCGGGATTGTTATTAATCATAATTAATGTTAACGTTGTTTCTGAAGGTGGTGTAGTAAAAAAAGCTGTATACCTTGTCCACTTCGGTTCTTCACGTCTTACTACCTCCCCGGTGCCAAACTGTGCTACGCTTTTCCCCGCCTGTGTTTGCAGCAGTATAGTAATATTTGGCAATAGTGGAAAGGGGCACGGAGAACTGATTTTACATACATTCATCAGCCATAGGGCAAACTCATAAGTAGTACCACCCTTTAAACCATTTAGTGTTATGCTGAAAAAAGTGCCTATTTTATGAGATGAATTAACCATCATCATATTGCCGGATATATCGCCGGGAGTATGATCTTCATTAAGAGTAAACCACTGGTCGCCAAAGCAATCGCTGGTATAAGGTGTATAAGAATAATATCCATCATTGGGGCATGAGCCTGGTATACGTTCGTAGTTGCCGGATACGTCAGTATTCAAATCCCGTACATTCCCCGCACCAAAGTGTATAGTAATAACAGGTTGTTTAAATTCGCAGTTAGCAGGTTGCGCTTTCAGTTGAAGGACGAAGGGCAGTATCAGCAGAAAAAAAACGGACTCTTTCAAATTCTATATTTTCTGCTGTTGAAGCTACAGCAAATTCTGAATGTGTTTATCAGGAACATATAAATGGTAACTATTCAACTGTAACGGTAATAATTAGGGTCGGCCTTTAATTAATAAATCCAACCATGCGTAGGTTCGTGTAATAGGAATATAAAAAACCCCACAATGGCTGCGGATGATAAATTCAATTTATACATTTCTTCGCTTTACTAAAAAAGCAGGTCCTCTTTTAAAGGATCTGCTTTTTTACAACTTTACTAATTAAACTTTATATAATTAATTATTCTGGTTACGCCTCTCCCGCATTCTTTGCTGTAAGGCTTCCATTTTATCAATTTGCTCATCAGTTAGAACAGACTTTAGCCTTGGCCTCATTTGCTGGTTCAACTCAGCAAGTTTGGTTCTTTTATCATCAGCACTCATTGATTGATCCGTGTAAATATCTCTCATTTGTGGCTGAAATACCTGCCTCACAGCCATAACGGAATCAACCTGTACATCAGTAAATTGAAGTGAGTCTTTAATCATTTGTTTAAACCGCTCCCCATTGCCATTTTGTGCAGAAGCACCTAAAGAAATAAGTGAGAATAACATTGCAAATACGAGTACTTTTTTCATATGTTAAGTTTTTAAGGCTTATCAATTACAAAAATGATGCTATTCTATTCAGACTTTATTATCTAATTCTAAAAAAAATTAAATTTTAAGTCAGGGGCAGGCCTGTGTGCCGGTAAACTATTTAGCAACTGTTTGAAAAGTGTTATGATTAGACTAAATGTATATTTCCTGATTCTTTTCCATACACCTATAGCACTATCCAGAAAAAAATAAACGTTCTTTACCGTTTATTTAATCCGAAACTTAACAGATGGATAACAACACAATAAACAGCCTGAAGGAAGCGCTTAAGTTCTCCCCCGGAAATGTTCCTTTAAAAAAATATCTTGCTGAAACTTTATTAAATGCTTCCAGGCTTGATGAAGCTGAAATAGAATATAAGGAGTTGTTGGCAATCACTGAAACCAATGAATTAAAAACAAGCCTCTCTAAAGTGTTTTATCTCAAAGGTGAGTATTCGCAATGTAATGTTATTCTGGAAGAACTTATTAATTCCGGATATTCAGATTTTAAGGTATTGATCTTACATGCCAGGGCTTTATTAAAAGAGAATTCCGTTGCAAAAGCAGGTGAAATATATAAAAGGGCGCTGTTAATAAATCCTGACTTCAGGGAAGAAGAACTTGATAATGAATTACGTATGCCCTCAATAATAACTGAACATAACGATGAAGATGAAGAGGTAGAATCTCCGTTTATACAAAAGGCGGATATAACTTTTGAAGATGTTGGCGGAATGGCAAATATAAAAAAGGAGATAGAGTTAAAAATCATCAAGCCTTTGCTGCATCCTGAACTATATAAAGCATATGGTAAAAAAACAGGTGGCGGCATTTTATTATATGGCCCGCCAGGTTGCGGTAAAACATATATCGCCAAAGCCACCGCAGGCCAGGTTAATGCCCGTTTTATAAGTGTTGGCCTAAGTGATATTCTTGATATGTGGATAGGTAACAGTGAGAAAAACCTGCATAATATATTTGAATTAGCCAGGCAACATACACCCTGTGTTTTATTCTTTGATGAGATTGATGCACTTGGCGCCAGCAGGAGCGATATGAAACAATCAAGCGGCAGGCATTTGATAAACCAGTTTTTGCAGGAGCTTGGCGGGTTAGATGGTAATAATGAAGGTGTTTTAATTCTTGGGGCAACAAATACCCCGTGGCATCTTGATTCAGCCTTTAGAAGACCAGGCAGATTCGACAGGATAATTTTTATTCCTCCACCTGATGCAGAGGCGAGGGAATCAATTTTTAAATTAAAAATGAAAAATAAACCAGTTGAAAATATAGATTATAAAAACCTTGCTGAAAGAATAGAAAATTATTCCGGGGCAGATATTGAGGCACTCATTGATATTGCAATAGAAGAAAAGCTTGAAGATGCTTTTAAAGATGGTATCCCAAAACTATTAAGTGCCAAAGACATTTTAAACGCTGCTAAAAAACATAAAGCAAGCACATCAGAATGGTTTAGTACTGCAAAGAACTTTGCTTTGTTTGCTAATGATTCCGGTCTTTACGATGATATACTAACCTACATGAAAATAAAAAAATAGCAATGGCAGATACTTTAATCAGCAGAGCTCAGATACTTATGCAACAAAACAGGTATGAGGAGGCCGGCGACATACTAACGAATCTGTTGAATCATGAGCCAAATAATGTTCAGGTGCTTGCCATGTTATCGCAGGTAAAGCTTGCACAGCAAAATACAAAAGCAGCAGAGGAACTGATCAACAGTGCGATAGGCTTAAGCCCCGACGTTGATTATTTATATTATGTAAAGGCAACAGTTTGTTTACGGCATAAACAATATGATGAAGCTGAAAATTACCTTAAGCAAGCGATAGAGCTTAACCCCGAAGATGCAGATTACTTCGCATTATGGGCATCAATAAAACTTATAAGGAAGCAATATGAAAAAGCGTTGAATTTAGCCAATGAAGCCCTGGAGCTCGACCCTGAAAACATCGCCGGATTAAATACAAGAAGCACTGCACTGCTAAAATTAAACAGAAAAGAAGATTCCTTTAGTACAATTGAAGGTGCCTTGGCTCATGATCCAAATAATGCGTACACACACTCAAATTACGGATGGGGGTTGTTAGAAAAGGGCAATCATAAAAAGGCGCTTGAGCACTTCAGGGAGGCACTTAAAAATGATCCGAACCTGCAGCATGCACAGGCAGGAATGGCGCAGGCATTAAAAGCAAAATATTTGTTCTACAGGCTTTTCCTCAGGTACGCTTTCTTTATGAGTAACCTTACTGCGAAATACCAGTGGGGTGTAATTATCGGATTTTATATTGCTACCCGGATCTTAAGATCATTGGCACAAAACTTCGAAGGTTTGCAACCAATCCTCATTCCGGTGATAATATTAATTGCTCTTGCTGCATTTACTACTTGGGTAATTGGGCCAATTAGTAATCTGTTTCTAAGGTTAAATCCATATGGAAAATACCTGCTTGATAAAGATGAAAAGCTTAGCTCAGGTTTTGTTGGCATCAGCATACTGGTTTGTATAGCAGGCTTAATTATGTATATGCTGCAATCAAATGTAAGCTGGCTGGTTGTTGCAGCGTTTGGCTTTGCAATGATGGTCCCGCTTGGCTCCATGTTTTCATCAGCAACTCATAAAAATAAAATGATTGGCTATGCAATAATTATGTCTTTGCTTGGCATAGTTGGCATTGTAATGGCATTTACCACCGGAGAGCCGTTTAATATGTTCACTATAATATTTACCCTTGGTTTTGTTGCTTTTCAATGGATATCCAATTACCTCAACATTAAGCAAAGCAATATTTAAAAATTTGCTTTTACACTGCAGCCCCAGGATAATGTAAGAAACCTTCGGGGCAAGCCGTGAAATTATTTTCTGAAAATAATAGTTCAGTAATTAAATTATTCTCATTAAAGCTTCTGAATTTTAATGGTATTTCTTTGCAAATTAAACTCCTTATATACCATGCCTTCCGCACTATCTTATTGACAATATCCGAAATCCTTTTCTCTTATCTTCGCTCATTATGCAAAAATTTCTCATTATAGGCCTGGGAAATATTGGAAGTGAATATGCCAATACACGCCATAATATTGGTTTTGATATTGTTGATGCATTTGTATTAAAGCATAGTGGGTTTTTTAAACCAGGCCGGCTGGCAGAAGTAGCCGAAGTAAAATGGAAGGGGAAAATATTTATCTGCATTAAGCCTTCAACTTTTATGAATCTTAGTGGTAAAGCTGTAAAATACTGGCTTGACAGCGAAAGGGTTTCTCTGGAAAATTCTTTAACTATTGTTGATGATATTGCAATACCGTTAAATAAATTACGTTTACGCAAGAGCGGTACAGATGCCGGGCATAATGGCCTTAGGGATATTCAGAATATTTTGGGTACCGATGCATATCCAAAATTAAGATTTGGGATTGGCAACAATTATCCTAAGGGAATGCAGGTAGAATTTGTATTAAGTAAATGGGATAAAGCAGATATGCTGCTGGTAAAATATAAGACAGATAAATGTATAGAAATTATTGAAAGCTTTGCCAGTATTGGCATTGATAAAACTATGAGCATGGTAAATAATTTATCTTACACTCTTGAGCCTTAAGTGTTTAATTCTCTTTTTACGTTCTTTTTTTATATTTTCGCTCCTGAATCTCCAAACCTTTCAAAAAACAGCTATGTATGAAGATATTTTGTGTTGGCCGTAATTATGCTGAACATGCTAAGGAGTTAGGCAACGAGGTATCAGATGAGCCAATAATTTTTATAAAGCCTAAAAGTGCTTTACTCCAGAGTCACGCCCCTTTTTATTATCCTGAATTTACTAATGAGCTAAATTACGAGTGCGAATTAGTGCTTCGTATCAATAAAAATGGTAAATACATACAGGAGAAACATGCTGCAAATTACTACAACGGAATTTCTGTAGGCATTGATTTTACAGCAAGGGATATTCAAACGAAGCTTAAGGAAAAAGGGCTTCCATGGGAAAAATCCAAAGCATTTGACAATTCTGCTGCGATAGGAAAATTCATTGATATAACTCCGCAACTCAATAAGAAAAATATTAATTTTTCTTTTAAGCTTAATCGGGAGCTTGTGCAAAAAGGTAATTCCGGCGATATGATTTTTACTTTTGATGTTTTAATTGCACATATCTCCAATTATTTTTCTATCAATATTGGAGATCTGGTTTTTACAGGCACCCCCCCCGGAGTAGGAGAATGTGTAGTGGGTGATGAACTTGAAGCATTTATAGAAAATCAAAGCCTGCTTAAACTGGAGATAAAATAATTTTAATGTTCCTTCGTCATTCTTGAGTATTACCCAAACCTCGATCTGATGCGATGTTGATAATTACCATTAGGTGCTACTCAACTATTCTTGCAAATCATTATCCTGTTATAACTCATAATTCTTCCTGTAATTTCGTTAAATGATAGAAACGGATATTCTGAGTAAGGCTTATCATCTTATGTGTACCGCCAGGGCTATGGCAGAAAAGTATGAAGCCAACCGGCAAATTTGTAAATATGTACATTCCACTTCCAGCGGGCACGAGGCAATTCAACTGGCAACTGCTTTTCAATTAAAACCCTGTGATTATATAAGTCCTTATTACCGGGATGAAAGTATCTTATTAGGATTGGGCTTTACGCCATTTGAGTTAATGCTGCAACTGCTGGCAAAAAGGAATGATATTTTTACTGGTGGCAGAGAATATTACTGTCATCCTAATTACAGGTCTAATCATAAACCAACTATTATACATCAGAGCAGCGCAACAGGTATGCAGGCAATTCCTGCAACTGGTATTGCGCAGGGGTTGCAATTCTTAGAAAAAACAAGGTCGCCTTTATACCGTAATAGTGAAGATGGAGAAGCTCCTTTAGTTATATGTTCTTTGGGAGATGCAAGTATTGCAGAGGGTGAGGTAAGTGAGGCATTGCAGGTTGCTGTAGCAAAGCGTTTACCAATAATATACCTTGTACAGGATAATGAATGGGGCATAAGCGTGAGCTCATCAGAAGCCCGTGCTATGGATGCTCAAAGGTTTGCCCGTGGCTTTAAAGGTTTGCAGCGTATAAGTGTTGATGGTAGTAATTTTTCAGATAGTTTCAGGTTGATGAAAAAGGTAGTGAACGAAGTAAGAAGTAAAAGAGTGCCCTGGTTAGTACATGCAACAGTTCCTTTATTAAATCATCATACCAGTGGCGTACGCAAAGAATTTTACAGAACTGAAGAAGACCTTGCCAAACATGCACTTAACGATCCCTTGCAAAAGCTGAGAAAAAAATTATTGATAACAGGCTTTCCGGAAGCGGAGCTTGTGGCTATAGAAAAAAATGCCGCGGCTGGGGTTGATGAACAATTTCAACAAGCCGTAAAAGAGTTAGAACCTGATATTTCCACAGTTAGTGAATTTGTTTTTTTGCCCACACCTGCTACACAGGAACAGGGCGAACGAAGCCCCCTGGCAAATGAAAAAGTGTTTATGGTTGATGCCGCTTTGCATGCTATAAGAGAAATTATGGAACAATATCCCGAAGCCATTTTTTATGGTCAGGATGTGGGGCGCAGGCTGGGTGGTGTTTTTAGGGAAGCCGCTACATTGGCAGAACAATTTGGTGATCACAGGGTGTTTAATACAGCTATACAGGAAGCTTATATAATTGGCTCTGCAACAGGGATGTGTGCAACAGGTATAAAGCCAATAGTTGAAGTTCAGTTTGCAGATTATATTTATCCGGGCTTTAATCAACTGGTAACTGAAATTGCCAAAAGCTGTTATTTAAGCTGTGGAAAATTTCCTGTGCAAACTGTAATACGTGTGCCTGTTGGGGCTTATGGCGGCGGCGGGCCATACCACAGTGCATGTATAGAAACTACTTTACTTTCCATCAAGGGAATAAAAATTGTTTATCCGGCCAATGCTGCAGATATGAAAGGGCTCATGAAAGCAGCATTCCTTGATCCCAACCCGGTAATAATGCTTGAGCACAAAGGCTTATACTGGAGCAAAGTGCCGGGTACTGAAGATGCAAAGTCAATAGAGCCGGGCAGTGATTATATTTTACCATTGGGCATAGCAAATGTTATTGTAAAAGCAGTTGATCAGGAGATAGAGCTGGGTAATACCTGTTGTATAATTACTTATGGTATGGGCGTATATTGGGCTAAGGCTGCGGTTAAAAATTTTCAGGGTCAGATAGAAATTGTAGACCTGAGAACGTTATTTCCTTTAGATGAAGAATTGGTTTTTTCAACTGTAAAAAAACATGGAAAATGTTTAGTGCTAACAGAAGAGCAACAAAATAATTCTTTTGCAGAAGCGTTGGCTGGACGAATATCAAAGGAGTGCTTTAAACATTTAGATGCACCCGTTGAAGTTCTGGGAGCATTAAATTTACCGGCTGTTCCATTGAACACCGGTTTGGAAAAAGCTATGCTGCCAAACGCTGAAAAGGTTTCAGGCGTTTTGAAAATATTGTTGGAATATTAATTGATCTTTTACGGTATTATAAAAAATCATTGTTATCCGACTATAATGCTTCCAATTTAATCAAACGCTTGCTGATGAAGCGTTCTACGTCCCCTCTCCTTCGGAGAGGGGGTTGGGGGTGAGGTCAATGCCAGCAAGGGTTTACGAGTTTAGTCGGACAATAATGATAAAAATTCTTTAAAAAATTTATCCTGAAAAATGAAAAAAAACAAAATTGCTTTGATCACCGGTGGTAGTCGTGGCCTCGGTAAAGAAATGGCGCTTCGTCTTGCAGAGTATGGTCATTATGTAATACTTACCTATCATTCACAGCAGGACGCAGCGCTTGAAGTGGTGAGAAGCATAGAAGCAGCAGGGCAAAAAGCTGCCACGCTATCTCTGGATACTGCTGATGTTTCATCTCTTGCTGCGTTTGTGGAACAGGTTAAACAAATACTGCACAAATGGGATGCAGATGCTTTTGATTTCTTAATAAATAATGCCGGGGTAGGCGCAACTATTCCATTTGCTGAAGTTACAGAAGAGGTGTTCGACAGCTTTGTGAATATTCATTTTAAAAGTGTTTATTTTCTTACGCAACGCCTGTTGCCATTGATGAATAATAATGGAAGGATAATTAATATATCAACCGGCACTACCAGGTTTTGTGTACCGGGGTACTCAGTATATGCATCTGTAAAAGGCGCCATTGAAACTTTTACCCGTTATCTTGCCAAAGAAACCGGGGCACGGGGCATCACAGCAAATGTAGTTGCACCAGGGCCTGTTGAAACCGATTTTAATAATGGCGGCAACAGGGATATTCCTGAAAGAAATAAAATGCTTGCTTCCATGAGTGCGTTAGGAAGGGTAGGGGTGCCAAAAGATATTGGTGGTATTATAGCATTCTTATGCAGTGAAGATGGTGGTTGGATAAATGGACAGCGGATTGAAGTATCCGGGGGTATTAATTTATAATGCAAAAAAATGATGAAGAAAAATTCTGTTGATATTATTCGACACCTGTTTATGGGTTCTTAAAAAATATTTCTCTTTTTAAAATAGTTATGAGCGCTGATAGAGATTGGCAATCCGATCATAAAAATTAATATCAAAGCGCCAATGATTGCATTTTTCAAATTAAAAGGACGGGCGGGAAGCATTGAAAGTGGCAGTACAATTTGGTTCATCACAAGCCAAACAAATAATCCATACAAAACCCCGGCAATGTATTTATTTATTGATCCTATCTTAAGTTTCCTGTAAATTAAAAAGAAGAACAGGGTGAATGCAAATGCAATAAAATAATGAAAAAATATTCCCATGATTATCACTCCCCAGCCTTCTTTCATAGATTCCACAGGCCCAAGCGCACCACTTGCTATATAGTTAAACATTGTTTTTGAAATATGCCCGGTTAATATATAAACATGCACGTAAGCAGAAAGAATATCTAAAGTGCCTGCAATAAGGGTTGTTATAAGAACAGCTTTGGTAAAAGGTTTCATTTTTTATTATTTAAAATTTAATCTAACCTGGCGTAAAAGATAAAATATATTATACAATATGTAAAACATTTGATGCTTATTTTTTGGGTTTAACTAATCTCTTTAAAATCGGCTATGTTTGATACCCAATAAACACCAATGATCCCCAAAGAAATTCAATTTTTAGAAGGTCCGCAAAGCCGATGGAAAGATTTTAAATATACTATAAGCGTTTTATTTGAATTTATTAAAGGGTTTAGAGCACTGCATTTTATAGGGCCATGTGTTACAATATTTGGTTCAGCACGTTTTAAAGAAGATCATAAATATTACAAGCAGGCCAGGGCACTGGCTGGTGAAATTGCGCAATTAGGTTTCACTATT
>JBDSAQ010000539.1:0-6756 GCA_039922095.1 Ginsengibacter sp.
CTTTTGCAGAAGAAATCAGAAAGTTTGTTTTGAATGATTATTCATTAATGAGCATAGCTGATTTGCATAACAATAAAATATTTGAAAGTGCAACGGTTCCTTCTTGCATTCCTGTAGTTACAAAGAAGCGAAGTAAAAAACATTCAGTTAAAATAACTGAATACACTGATGGGGAATTTAAAATTAAATATCAAATTGATATTTTAAGATACCATCAGACAAATCAAAATATGTTTAGAACCGAAAATCTCAATTTGATTTCAGATTTAATAGATAGGATAAGGCAGAATGGAAATATATTAGAACGAGACTTCTATGTTTCTACAGGAGCAGAAATTCATGGAAAAGAATCAAGAGCAAGTGACGGAACAACTATTTCGGGCACAAGTAAATTTGATGTATTATACGAGAAGTTTTCAAAAGGTTTAAAGCCATATATTGAGGGTTCAGCAATTCAAAAATCTAAGGATGGGAGATACTCATACCCTATAATTGATACATGGCTTGACTATGATAAAGCGGACATAATGCGTTCTCCCAAATTCAAAGAACTCTTTGACAATAATAAAATTATTGTTAGAGGAAGTTCAGGGCTGTTGAGAATCTTAGCGATTTATGATGAAAGAAAGATTTATACTTCCCATAAATGCACAATGATTATTCCCAGAGATTGTTTACCGAAAAACATCAATCAATTTGCAATAAAAACAGAAGTTGAATTAAAATACATTCTCGGTATTATCAATAGTAGGTTGATTGATTTTTATTACGAATCAGTTTATGGCGGCTTTATAGATGTTTATCCAAATAATTTAAAAGAATTACCAATAAAGGATGCAGATGAAAGTAAAAGAAAAGCAATAATCGCTGTAGTAGAATATCTAATTGAACTTAAGAAAATAACTTCGAGAAATGCTATGAATAAGATTATGTGTTTATTTTTTGACTCTTTAATTGATGCAATAGTTTATGAACTCTATTTTTCGGAATCAGTCAAGAAGCATAATGCTGAAGTAATTGAATTGGTAAAAAAGGAGATTCCTGATATAAGCCAAAGAAAAGATGAACAAGATAAACTTGAAATAATAGAAAAGGTTTATGAAAAACTAAATCAGCCCAACAATGCAATCATGCAGCGCATAAGCAGACAAAATAGCGATGTGGAAGAAATCAAGATTATTAACCAAAGTCAATCGAAACAAACAAAAGCATAAGCTTAAAATACTCAGCTTGTAGAGAGCTATTAATTTCTGGCTTAAAGGAAAATAAATTATACATGAGTAAATACAAAGAATTTGAAGAGAAAGTCTTTAACTGGTTAATGGATAAACATAAAAATGATTCAGCTTTTACGTTTTCTCTTCGCAAAGTAGGCAAGACGGGTGCAGAAACAGACTACTTTACCGGCACCGAAAAATCAAACTACTTTGGAACAACGTTTTGGCATATCATTGTTGCATATCCAGGGAACGCTAATGAATTAATAGGCCTTATTTTTAAGCTTAATGAACAAGGTTATAGTTACATCTTTCGGTTTCAACAAACAAAAACACCTCATAATGACCAAAATAAAAACGGTCTTGATTTTATACGCCTGCTCAAACCAATTATTAAAAGCAATTTCCAGAAATATTCTGAGGTAGATACAGAGAAAAATAAAATTGAATATTTCAGTATTGAATCGCCGAAGAGTAATTATGAATCAATTGATAGTTTGTTAGCAGATGCAGATATTGATTTAAAAAAATTAATACCGATTGTTGATCAGGAGTTATTAAACTTCAAGAAAATTTATCCTGAGTTTAGCGCCCAAAAATTCAGTGAAGCAGAGTTCAAAACTATGTTAGATAAATTCAAAACAAGAAGGGCTAATTTTTCGAAACCTGATATTATGACTCCGCCATTAAAGCCTGTATTGGTTAATCAAGCTAAAATCAATCGACCATTAAACACTATTCTTTATGGTCCGCCTGGAACAGGCAAAACTTATAACAGTATTGTAAAAGCTGCAGAAATAATTACAGGTGAACAATACGAAACAAAAGAGAGATACGAAATTGCAAAGCAGTTTTTCCGAAATGAATCAGGCAAGCAAGTTGAATTTGTAACCTTTCATCAAAACTATAGCTATGAGGATTTTGTTGCAGGCTTACGACCTGATGTAGAGGCAGCATCTATAGGCCTCCGCTTTGTGGAGCACAAAGGAATATTTTATAAAATATGCCAGCGAGCCAAAGAAAACTACCAACAGTATTCCAGTGGACAAACTTTTATTGAACCAACCTTTGAAGAAGTGCTGGAGGTTTTTTTACAGCCATTGGTTGAAGACGAAGAAATTGAAGTGGCTACTATTGCAAGGAATGTAACGTTTCATATTACCGCTAACAATAACGGAAAGAATTTATCATTTAGAAAGCAGAGTGGAGGTACACAGCATACCTTAAGCATTTCAACTTTGAAAGACCTTTATTATGAAAAGAGAGAATACAATCTGCAAGGATTAGGGATTTATTTCAGGCCAGTGGTTGATAAGCTAAAACAAATAGCTAAGGGAATGCGCAAGGAGACAGGAAAAATTGCTTTGAAAAATTATGTATTGATAATAGATGAAATAAACAGGGCCAACATTTCAAGAGTTTTTGGTGAATTGATCACTCTTTTAGAGCCTGATAAGAGACTTGGAGCAGCTAATGAGTTACGGCTGCGATTGCCAGGCTTGCCGGAAGAAGAGTTATTTTCTGTTCCACCAAATTTATACATTGTTGGCACTATGAATACCGCCGACAAATCTATAGCACTCATAGATATTGCCCTTCGCCGTCGTTTTGTTTTTGAGGACATATATCCAAGACCTGACTTAATAGACGCATTAGTAAACAGTCCTTACAATGAATTTTTAAAAGCGCTGAATGAACAGATATTAGCAAAGAAAGGCCCTGATTTTTTGATTGGCCATTCATACCTTATGCCAGATGAAGGAGAGGAACTTGACTTTTTAATAGCGATGAACCAAAAGATCATTCCATTACTCAATGAATATTTTTATAACCAGCGCAACATTTCTGTTCTTTCTTTATTGCAGTCGTCAATAGCAAAAGTTCCCGGCTTTGTGGTTGAGAAAGATGACTATGTAGGAGTTGTTTGTAAACAAGCATTATGAACCTTTACGATGGCATAAAAGAGCCCTGGTCATTCGATGATGTTGAAGGCCTAAAGCGTTATTTAAACAGTGTATGGCAAAGCCGTCCGCTATTTTTATCAGACGATGACGACGAAGAAGAGCGACGTGGCACAGATCAAAAATTTTTTACTCTTACAGAAGATCATATAAGACCTAAGAACTACGTGGGCTTTGTACAATATGGTGATTTACGCATCAACATATATCCAAGGGTTTTTAAAGATCATCCATTCATTAATTGTTCACATGATCCTCTTGTGGCTATTAACCATGTATTAAAATGGTTAAGTTATGGCAGCCGTATTCATTTTCCTTTTAATGAGGTTCCATTGCAAATAGAGTCACAAGATGATTGGCTTGAAGCATTAATCTTTCTCTTTGCCAACTATACTCTTGATGCCTTAAGTACATCACCGCATTTTGCATACCAGGAAGTAACAGAAGAAATGACTTTTGTAAGGGGAAGAATAGCCATGCAACCATACATAAATAATAACCTGGCAAAAGGCAGACATCATTTGTTACATTGTACTTACGAGCCATTCTTATACGATAATCAATTTAACAGAATTGTAAAACATACCTGCAAAGTGTTGCAATTAGTTACTATAAATAATGCTAACAGTTTTTTACTTAATGATATTCTTTTTCTTTTAGATGAAGTAACTGATGTGCATTCCACCTCAGATGATTGTGCGAAAGTTTCAGTCAACAGGCTTTACCCTGAGGTAGGTACAATTACCGGCATGTGTGCAGCCTTTCTAAGCAATCAGGCATATACGGGTGGACTTGCTAACAATCAAAACCTTTGCATCCTGTTGCCGATGGAAGTAATTTATGAACAATACATCGCAGGCTTTATACAAGTACATTTTTCACAACTGAAAGCTATACTTCAGGCAAGTGGTGAATATATAGCTCAGACAGGTAAAGGATTTATAAAAAATGTGTTTCAAATGAAACATGATATACTTATTCCAGATACAATGATTGTTGATACTAAATATAAGTTTCGATATACTTCTGACGATTGCAAAGGAGGAGTTGATCAAAGTGATGTTTATCAAATGGTCACCTATTGTTACAAGCGACATATGAAAAAAGGTTTATTACTTTATCCAAAGCATTTTGATGAAGATGTGAACAATGAAACGTATAAATTTAAAGTAAAAGCTGAAGAAGGCGATATGATGATTGATGCAAGTTCCATTGATATAACAGAAAATGATTTTTCAATATTTGATACAGAACAACAGAAGAAATTTACTAAGTTTCTTTTTGAAAACGATAATCCTTAAATGAATGGAGGCCGACAGTGTTAGTTATTTTGGTTCTGTCACGATTATCGTTGCAAAATAAGTCAGCAGAATACTTGGCTTTTTGATGCAAATCCATCCGACTTAAAACGCATCAGCATGGATCTTGTTCTAAAGACAGCAACAAATTTTGCTCATTGCAAATAAGAAGCTGTGCAGGGGCAGCCATTATTTATGAATAGTTTGGAAAAGATTTGTACCTTCTCCGTTCAAAAATCAAAAACTATTAATCATGAAACAAATTCTTATCGCTGCCTTTACGGCGCTATCTTTTACTGCATGCAATGATACAGCTACTACAGCAACCACTACTTCTGATGCGGACTCAGCCAAAATGAGCACTGCCACTGCCCCCGACGGTAAAGACGCAAAAGAAGAGCGCAACAAGCAAATAGTTGAAGCCAGCATGAAAGGCATTGAGAACGGCGGAAATGTAGATGTGATCTTCGCAGATGCCGCTCCCGATATGGTGGATTACGGCGATGGCAGCATGAAGCCGATGAAGGTAGACAGTGTGAAGACATTTTTAAAAGGGTGGATGGCTGCAATACCAGATTATAAGGGAAGCGATTTTACAATGGTTGCTGAAGGTGATAACGTAATGGTATACGGCACGTGGACAGGAACATGGAAAAACGATTTCATGGGTGCGAAGGCTACCGGGAAATCGTTTACAGTAAAAGACGTAGACTTTTTTAAATTTAATGACGACGGCAAAATAACTGAACATCACAGTGTGACGCCCATGAGCGAGATTGCCCGGCAGATTGGTATGAAAATGCCTCCTCAATAACATCTTTTCAATGCAAAATAACAGGCTGTCTCAGGGCAGCCTTTATTTTTATGTATATCTCCTTGCAAACAATATGCTTCATTAACATTTCCCCAGCTTCCGCTATAATTTTTTTTGTGCCTGCCGGTTCTTTCTGCAAAAAGAAACAGGTCATCTTAAATGTCGTGAAGATTGCAGGTAAAAGAGGCCAGTCTTTTAATTGCCAGTTAAAGATTATGAGCGGATTAAACGGTTTATCCGGCTCAATTTATTTGTATCATCTGAACCCACGCATTAATTAATCTTACCTTTTATAAAATTTCCAGTATGCCTGTTAACAAAAGTGCACTTCTTCGTTACAGAATTATTGATGCTTGTTTAACGAATCGCCAGCGTACATATCCTTCCATAGATTTTATTATTAAAAAAATTGAAGAACAACTGGATGCCAGCCTTTCCGCTTCAATGTTCAATAAGGATATTAAGCAGATGAAAATGATATATGGAGCACCAATTAAATATGATCGTTACCATAGTGGTTATTGTTATACAGAGCCTGATTTTTCTATAAAAGAATTTCCGCTTACCCATGATGAGATAGAAGCGCTTGATTTTTCTACGGCACTCTTTCAGCAGTTAAAGGGAACCAAAATGTTTCAGCAGTTTGAAAATGCAATCAACAAGGTTATTGAAGGTTACCGCATTAGCAAGATCATCAACAAATCAGAGAATCAAATATTGCAGATAGAGGAGCCATTAAGGATGGAAGGCAGTCAGTGGCTGGAAATAATTTTAAAATCTATTATAGAAAAAGATTGTTTAAAGATTACCTACAAAGGTTTTGGCCGGCCGGAAAAAGAACATGAATTATCTGCGTACTTATTAAAAGAATATCGTAACCGGTGGTATGCAGTTGGGTTTGTACCCAAAGCAAAAAGAATTCTTGTGTTCGCCCTTGACAGGATCACTAATATAGCGGGGAGTACAAGTAAATATGTATCCGATGAAAATTTTATTCCTTCAGAATTCTTCAATTATTCCCTGGGTATAACACAAATACATGAAGCAACTCCTCAAAAAATTGTCTTGTCATTTTTACCAGCCCAGGCTGAATATATCATCAGTCAGCCACTTCATCATTCCCAAAAAATTATTGTACAAAATAGTAAAGAAGCCAGGATAGAACTACATGTATATATAACACAAGAGTTAAAAATGCTCATCCTTTCCTATGGAGAAAATGTGACTGTGTTATCGCCTGCTTCTCTCAAAAAGGAAATTAAAGATTGTATTGAAAAAATGCAACAGTTGTATAAATAGATTCTCCGAACCGGTTTGGACAAACCATTTTCAAACGAATGACATGAATAATGTATGAAAGGAAAATTTAATGGAGAAGAGCAACCCCCTGGTATATGGAGTAAAAGCAAATGTATTATTCTGGGATGCCAAACCATCCAGCAAAGACCCATGGACAAAAGAAGTAT
>JBDSAQ010000540.1:0-3366 GCA_039922095.1 Ginsengibacter sp.
AATGCTGTTCCATATTGCGGACTCAAAGAAAGGTTGAGTTCTGCACTGCCTGCCGGAGCAGATACACTGTCGGATGGCGTAAATGTTGTTCCTTCTGCTGTACAGGTTGAAATGACCGTTATATTAGCAGGATTAATGTTGAAAAATATATTATCAGCTGCTTCAACTTTTATTCTTCCTGACTTAGTTGAAATATTAGGGACAGTAATAATTTCACTTCCATCATTATTTGTGCTACTTACGAGCATATAAGGATAGGTGATGCCCCCGTCAGCCGAAAATAAAATATTTACCGCAGTACAATTTACAGGAGCAGCATTTGTTCCGGCAACATTCCATGTTATAATTTGCGTGTTTGATCCATTTGCAGTCCAGGTAACAACAGATTGTTGTGATGTTACAGTGAAAGTACCTGCAATGCTCTTAAAGTTTACTGCAATATTTGCCTGACCTATACACCCACCTAATGAGGACTGGTCACGGGCAGTTACACGAAAGTTCATGGTTCGTGTAACTGCCGGTAATACTTCATATGGCGGCGAAATTCCGGCAGCTATATCATATATTCTCGGAAAAATCCTGGTATTGCCGGTAGTTGCAGGAGCATATGAACGAAAGTTAGGGCCACCTGTACTATTTGCAGATGGAGGAGAAGATGTAAGAACCCCTGCATCCATTTGCTCCCAATTATATATTAAAATATCTCCATCGGCATCAGTACCTGAAGCATGCAGGGAAAATGGGGTAGAAACAGGAATGTTATAAGATGTTGCAGTAACAGAAACAACCGGAGGAGTGTTTCCTGTAATTACAGGCTGAACACAATTACCTGCACCGCCAATATATGATTGTATTATCGCTATGGTGCCTGCATGAAAGTAGTGTTCTCCGTAACTGGTATATGTATTACAATCGGGATATCCTGCATACCCCATGAGCGTGCTGCCACTGCCGGGTTCAAAGGCAGAGGAAGGTGTTGAAAAACCACTACAAAAACCTGTGTTTGATGCATAACTATGTGGAGCTCCAAACAAGTGCCCCATTTCATGTGCAACAGTAAAGTCGAAGCCCAATCCTTGCGGTCCTGCTGTTGGATTTAATCCTATCCCATTCATGGTACCGGCAGCACCTTTACCCTTACTGGCTGCATTACAAACATAGCCAAACGGCGGGGGCACAAATCCCCTGTTCCAGCCACGATTAAATACCATTCCAAGATCGTAATTCGCAGTACCAATAATATTATCCAACGCAATTTGATTTGCATTAGTAGCAGAATTATCTAAGTATACATCTCCCCCGGGATATGGATCTGTATTGGGATTGGTAAAAATAATGCTGTTGGGAGCAATGATAGTAAACCTGATATTCAGATCCCGGTCATAGATCGCCATAACATTATTCATTGCAATGGCAATATACATACGTGCATTGTCCTGGCTGCCTGCCCATGCAGTATATTCTGCTGTAGTTGCTATTGCAAGCCTGTAAGTTCTTCTCCTGGAATCAATTGCAGTGGTTCCTGAGGCTCTATTTAAATTTAATGCTGAGTTTTCATCGGCCTTAGCCTCACATGGCATCATTGATACTTTTTCATCTTTTGTATAATATAAAATATGGTCGTACTCATTATTAATATTTACCGGATTTATATATACAGTGCCTTTATCAGAAAATATAATCCCGCTAATACCTTTAGCAGTTACCGCTATCCTTCCCTGTAAGGTTTTAGTGACAGGATCAGATAAAACATAAGTCTTAATATTGCTGAATTGATCTGCATATTTAGCCTCCCATATTGGAGATTCGGTAATAGAAGTGGATAACATTGTTTCATCTGGCAATAGAATGGAGAAAGGAATTCCTTTTGTAAATTTTCCATCATTACTTTCCAAAGGAGCAGAGCGGAGAAGGAACTTTAATTTTGCAAGATCAATTTTTGATAAGAGAAATTTTTCAGGTGATACACCTCTCAATGTTGTATAACTGTTGTAAGAAGTCTCATCTACCTTATTCCATAATGATTGTTGGGCTTGCGACTTTACAGAAAAAAGCAAACAAACAAAAGCTGTGAAAAATAGTAATATTGTTTTCATGCAGGAAGATTTGCTATTCTGAAATATTAGTTTTTAAAATAATCATAATTAATTCAATAGGTAACAGGAGAAAGCGATAAGCGCTAATGTATCGGTTTCATTTTAGATAGAACAGGGTGTCTCTGGCACGATTAAATATCACAATTTATGGTTTTAATCCCGATAATCCGACTATAATTTTTAAGCCATTTTCCCGGATACCTGTTCCGTAAATGTTACAAGAAAAACATGCAGAATAAAGAATTATAAGATGGTTTTGCAGATATTTTTTTATGCTTTATCCAATTTCTCTTTAGAAAATTCAAATAGCCCGGGTATTACCAGGTTTCAATAAAATCATATAGCGGGCTTGCCCCAAATCGAAATTACTGAGTTAAAATATTTGTATAATAAACAAGCTAATGCCCTCCAAAGACTGAAGCCTGCAAATTACAACTGAAGTTTATCAAACATTTTTTCTGCTACAAACTGGTTCCCTTTTTCATTTAAATGTACACGATCAGTAGTAAGTATACCTGATTCTTTGTTATCAGGGTTATTCTTAAGATTATACTCAAGAAAATCTTTTCGTAAGTCTATTAAACCGCAATTAAAATCAGATGCAAGTTTACGAATGATTTTAGAATATGAGTTGAGATCACCATCCTGTGGATTACTATTATCAGTTTTTTCTCCAATTGTAGCCGGAGTTACAAGAAACAGCTTAATATTTCCTGCCTGCAATTTTCTAATGATCGCTTCATAAAAACGTTGAAACTTATCAGCGTCTGTTCCTGTACCGTATGAAGACTTATGCCAGACATCATTTACTCCCACCCATATTACTACTACGTCAGGATTTTTTGCTATTACATCGTCGTCCATTCGGAGATAAAGGTCATATACTTTATTACCTCCTACTCCTGCTCCCCTTAATTCATATTTTGCATCCATCTTTTTGTCGTTAAGCACCTTGTTAAGCTTTGTTATAAATCCCTGTGGGCTAACACCTGCCTGTGTTATAGAGTCACCAAAAAAAAGAATTTTCGTTTTTTTCTGCATAAATACTGAGGAGATAAATAGAGTAGTTAGTGATACAAGAGTTATTATAAATTTCATAATTGCTTTTTAGATGGTCAAAACTTAAGCAGTATCCTCCTTCGGATCGAAACTTATCTACTGAAGCGAATCTATTTAATATTTAAATCAGAATAAATGTTTTACTTCTCAATCTTTTCAGATCCTAACACTAAGCCCTGGTCATCAATTATCCTTATAAAATAAAATCCGG
>JBDSAQ010000541.1:0-5116 GCA_039922095.1 Ginsengibacter sp.
ACACGTTCGACTGGAACGTCGGTCTGATCGTCGGGCCGTCTGGTGCGGGGAAGTCGAGCATTGCTCGGCAAGTCTTCGGCGCTGACTACCATCCGCCGATGACATGGGGCGGCGCGGGCGTAGTGCCTGACTTTATTGAGTTCATTGTAAAAGATATGCCTAAACACCAGGTGCCCATGAGGGGCGGCTTACGATGGTTAGATATGCAGTGTTTAACCCGATATAAAAATCCTTTTGCAGATTGTAATACTCAGCAGCAGTTAGAAATTATAGATGCCATAGCTTATCCAAAAAAAGCAAAACCTGCAATGAAACCAGGGGTTGCTTTTTTTAACCTTATGCGTAACTTAACAGCAACCGGTTTTTACACTTCAGAGATTGGTGTTAAAGATGTTGGGTATATTGGCAATGCTCCCAACCAATGGAATGGAGTACCAGAGGAGGTCTTAAAACAATACAATCTTGCATATACTGATAAGGAATTAAAAGAGTGTGTAAGTTTTTAAAATAACGCTAAAGTCAAATAGAAAAATTAAATGACATCTCTTGAAAATTATATTAATGATGAAGAGAGAAAAATGTGTTGGCTTGATAAGATACTTTTTAATAATCCTAAAATTTTAAATACACAAGATTTAATTAGTAGGTCAAGAAACCTTCGAATTGATAAAGAAGAAATAATAAGACCCTCAATTTTTATTAAAATTGTTTCAGTTTTATTTTTATTATTTGCGTTTGGGTGCTGGGTTATTTTGTTTCACATGCTTCTGAATAAAACTCTTGTTCCGGTGACAGTTGTACTTCTGGTGTTTGTAAGTTTTATAATATGGCTTTTAATATGGAATAAGTTTTTTAATCGGAAATATAACTTCACGATTAAGCTCTGCAAAGACCACATAGTTGTAAATAAAAAAGTTTTTTCTTGGATTTAAATTTCAGAAACATACATTATGATTAAGCCAGTTAGAAGAGGTAATTCTTCTAATCTTGTAATTTTGGCTAATGGTAACTTCTATAAATATTCACTTTTTGCTTTCAGTATAACTGACAAGAAATTATCGACATTAATAGAGTTTTACAAACAAAAGCGAACGCACAACAAATAAGGATTAAATGAAGCGAGGTTCGATTTAATCCTATATTGAATGAAGCTTCGATAGCTGGGCTATTTGTTGTGGAGTTGGTTACAAAGGGCAATTGTTTATCGTGTCAAAGGATTGCCTTACATGGCATCTCATTGAAAAAATATTAAATTGTGATAGCAATTATGAAACTTAATGACATTATCATATCAGATCCTGAAATTTTAAATGGCACCCCGGTTTTTAAAGGAACAAGAGTGCCCATAAAAAATTTATTCGATTACCTGGAAGCAGGTGATTCCCTGGATAAGTTTCTTGAAGATTTTGATTACATCCCCAAAGAATCTGTCGTTGCTGTTTTAAAATTTACGGAACAAATTTTTTCTCAACCTTCCATGTATGAAAATATTGCTGGATGAGCAATTACCCGTAAAATTAAAGCACAGATTTAAGCCCGAACTTGAAGTTTCAACTGTCAGAGATGAACAATGGCTTGGTATCAAAAACGGATCACTGATTCTGCTTGCCATTAATGCCGGATTTACAGTTTTTATAACGAATGATCAAAACCTTGGCTTTCATCAAAAGCTTACTCAATTCAAAATTCTTTTTATAAATATTAATCAATCAAGTAACCGGTATGAGGATGTGCTTCCGGCAGTACTTGTTATTAAAGATTGGATTATACAAAATGAATCACAAGTTGAATTGATTCTACAAACTAAAAACTATTTGGTGTATCCGGAAGATTTGATTTGAAGTGATTGCTTTTCAACCTTCCAGTCAGGTGTCCTCACCTGACTGGCTTCAAAGGAGAAATTAATCTGTTCCTCTCATTACCAGCTACAATAAGCATGAGGATGTATGATATAAAAGTTAACTTCTTTAATCATGCATGTAAGTAAAAAGTAATTGATAAATATAGTCAGCTCGTTTAATGATTCATTTGAATTGCCGGGTCTTTATTCTCCTCTTCCCGAAGTAAAATTTGTAATTTTAAAGAAAAAGATATGAGCAAGTTAATTATTGATACCAAAAATGAAGCTCAGCTAAATGAAATTAAACAAATACTTACTGAAAAGAGCATTGCATTTCAGTTGGAAGAAGATTATCAGTTTGAACGTGAAATGAAGGCAAGAAAGGAATTGGTTGACTGGGCTGAATCACTACCTAAATATGATATTACTGAAAAAGAAATTCAATCCATTGTTGAAGAAGTAAGGACCGAACGCTATGCCAAAAGAAATCAGGATAATCATTGATACAAGCTGGTGGATTTCGCTGATTGTTTCTAAACAATCCATTGGATTGCCTTCTTTATTAAGAAATGAAAAATACCGTATTTGTTTTTCCAAAGAACTAAAAGAAGAAGTATTTAAAGCTCTTACTTACACAAGAAATGCAAAAAGGATGAATGAGTTAAATTTTAAACTCTTCTCTGATTTCATTAATGACGTTGCATGGTATTTTGATATAACAAGCAGTGTATCTGTTTGCCGGGATGAAAAAGATAATTTTCTCCTGGCTCTTTCCAGAGATGCGAATGCTGATTATCTAATTACAAATGATGACGACCTTCTCCATATAAAACAATTTAAACAAACTATTATTTGCACTTTACCCGATTTTCTTAAAAATTATTTCAATAAGAGCGACAATCACGATTTATCATGATGCAACAAATTTCGATAATTAAATCCCGCCTTACAGGCAATCCACCTGACTGTTTTTAAAGTATAAATGGTTTAAACTGCATCTTTAAAAGTTTTTATATTTAGCTTCGTAAATACAAGAGTCGCCTATTCATATTACTCTAATAATTTAAAGTATGAGATTGGTAACACCAGAAAAACTTGATCTCCTAACGCATAAAGAACTTAATGTTTTAAATCAATTTATATTAAAATGATCAACTGCCTGAGCCTACGTTATTTTTCCTTTATAATTTTATTAATTGCATTCAGCATCTTCTCCTGCAATAATAATCCGGATACAACAGCTAACTCAACTGTAAAATCAGATACCCTTACAGCAGAACAGCAACATCTTGCTGAAAATGCATTGAAAGGGCTCAGTATTACAAATGGTTTGGAGGTACAAACAATGGCTACTGAGCCTCTGCTTAAAAATCCCACTAATATTGATGTGGATGAACGCGGAAGAGTATGGGTTACAGAAGCCTATAACTACCGGCCTGCCATTAATAACAATCCTACCAATCCACTTGGTGACAGGATAATGATTTTAGAAGATAACAATGGAGATGGCAAAACAGATACTGCAAAAGTTTTTTACCAGGGGCCTGAATTAAATGCTCCTCTTGGTATCTGTGTACTGGGCAATAAAGTAATTATTTCTCAAAGCCCTTACATCTGGGCCTTTTACGATGATAATGGTGATGATAAAGCCGACCGTAAAGAAATAATGTTCCAGGGCATTGGAGGAGAACAGCATGATCACGGGGCGCACGCATTTACTTTTGGGCCAGATGGAAAATTATATTTCAATTTTGGCAATGAAGGAAAAACATTAAAAGATAAGAATGGTAAAGATGTTCGTGACCAGGACGGAGATGTGATAGGCCCTAAAAAATATAAGCAGGGAATAGTTTTGCGTTGTGATCCTGATGGCTCTCATGTTGAATGTCTTGGCCAAAATTTCCGTAACCCCTATGAAGTGGCTGTTGATAGTTACGGCGGTTTATGGCAAAGCGATAATGATGATGATGGTAACCGCGGCGTGCGAATTAACTATGTAATGGAATACGGGAATTATGGATATACTGATGAGATGACGGGAGCAGGATGGCGGGCTAACCGGACCAATCTTGAAGATTCTATTCCTCTGCAGCATTGGCACCTGAATGATCCCGGCGCCGTCCCAAATCTTTTACAAACCGGGGCCGGTTCCCCCACAGGTATTCTTATTTATGAAGGGTCCTTACTGCCTGCCCAATTTCATAACCAGATGATCCACTGCGATGCAGGGCCTAATGTTGTGCGCTCTTACCCTGTTAAAAAAAAGGGCGCAGGTTATACAGCAGATATCATTAATATTTTAAAGGGAGAAACCGATCAATGGTTTCGTCCCGCTGATGTATGTGTGGCTCCTGATGGCTCGCTTATTATTGCGGATTGGTATGATCCCGGCGTTGGCGGCCATGCAGCCGGTGATCAGACCCGTGGCAGAATATATCGTGTTGCTCCCCCCGGTTCAAAATATATAATTGCGAAACAGGATTATACCACACCTGCAGGTGTGGTTGCGGCTCTACAAAATCCAAACCTTTCTGTTCGTTATCATGCATGGAGTATATTACAATCTATGGGAGATAAAGCTGTTCCTGAATTAAAAAAACTCTGGACATCATCTGCCTATCCGGTAATGCGTGCAAGAGCATTTTGGGCATTAATTAAAATGCCTGGTGCTGATACCAAACAATATCTTGAACAGGCAGTGAAAGATACTAATTCTGATTTAAGAATAATGGCATTGAGGGCTGCAGCGCAATTAAATAAAAATGATATCACTGTAATTAATCAATTAGTTAATGATCCTGATCCACAGGTACGCAGGCAATGTGCTTTAGCGCTTCATCACAATAAATCCCCGAAGGCAGCAAATCTGTGGGCAACCGTTGCCGCTGAATATGATGGAAAAGATCGCTGGTATCTTGAGGCATTAGGTATTGGTGCAGATGCTCAATGGGAAAATTTCTTTGCTGCATATGTAAGTAAGATGAATGATTCATTGCAAAGCGCTGCAGCCAAAGAAGTAACCTGGAGAGCCCGAACTGATAAGGCCGTTCCCTATATTGCAAAGCTCGCTGCAGATGAAACAGTAAATATAAAAGACCGTTTGAAATATTTTCGGGCTTTCGATTTTAATACAGGCTCTGCAAAATCTGCATTATTGCTTAAGATGATCGCAGATAATAAAAATGATGATACTGCGCTGAATAAACTGGTATTACATCATTTAGATCTTAAAACTGTAATGCAATCTCCACTTGCGCAAAAAACCCTTAATCACAT
>JBDSAQ010000542.1:0-7176 GCA_039922095.1 Ginsengibacter sp.
ACAATAAACTTTGGGTTATTGATGACACTTCTGCAAACACAGAAATGATAGACACTTCAATTGGTAATAATAACAGTGTTTCAAACTGATGGCGAATTGTTTTGTTAACCATTTCTCAAGGCCTTCATTTTACTATGGAGAGATATCCTCTTAATTTTTGTATTGATTTTGTCAAAAAAAAAGGCCTGCAAAAAACAGGCTATTGTTATAAAGCTCATTAAACAATTTCAGTTATTCATGATCGCGTTGCATTAATTGTTTTTTATGCTCACGGTATTTTTTAACCCCATAGCCAACACCAGCGGCCAGTAATATACCAAGGCCCCCATCAATCGGGGCATCAGGATCACCACCGGGATCGGGCTGTGCTTTTACGAGGGATGGCAGGGTGATCAGTATTAATAAAAAACAGAAGGTTATTAGGGTGTTGCTGTACTTTTTCAAGATGGTATTTTTAAAGAACAAAAATAAATATTGTTATCAATATAACACTGTAATATTTGTTTTATTGTTGCCCGGTTTTATAACCTGCAACTGGTAACTTCCTTTTGGTATAATTTTATTTAACTGCATGGTTTGTGTGCTGCTTCCTTCTGCATGTTCAAATTCTTTAATACTGATAACCTGCCCAAGCTTATTCATCAATCTTAAAGTGTAAATACCTTTGGGCTGGTTAATAAGCTGCAGGTTAATAGTGCCGTTAACTACCGGGTTGGGGTAAACAGTTATATCCTGCGCACCCTTACCTATAAACACTTTTACAATGTTGCTGTATTGAATTTCCCCATTAATGCCAATGCTTTTTATGCGGTAATAATTATTTTGTAATACAGGATAAATATCTGTCCATTGATAATTTACAAAACTGGTGTTATTGTTTTTAGCAGCAACTGTAAAAGCGTTAGTAAACTGGCGCCCATTCACAGATTTTTCTACAACATATTGCTTTATACTTTTTTCACTTTCCACTTTCCATTCTACAGAAATATCTTTATCCTTTTGGTAAGCCTTAACCATGCTGAAAGTAAGAGGTAAGGGTCCCGACTCTGCAGCTTTAAATACAATACGGAATCGGTCAGGGTTCCATGAGCCCGGCACATTTATCACATTAAAATTGAAGATAGTATTGCCATTAAGATCAATCAGGGTACGGGTATTAAAGTAACTGTCTTCTAAAAAAGCGGTTAGCCCCGGCTGTGTAAAATCATTCCCTATAATTTCAAACCTGTAGGATTTTACTTTCATCTTCAGCATGTTTAAAAATATTGTATCGTCAATCACAATGGTGCTTCTTCTTTCGATGGCTAATAGCTTATCCCCGTTTTTAATAGCCAGGTTTTCGAAAAAATTTAGAGCTTTTATAGCATCAAATTCATCAATGCCATTACTGTAATTTGCACCAAAGTCATTCAGGGCCGCATCAATTAATGTGGCGCTTCCATCGGTTTCTACAGCATATAAGTTTGTCCGCAAATGTTGCTCTGGCAAGGAGACAGGTCTGAAAACCAAAGGATTTGTATTAGCGCTGGCTTTAGCACTTTCATCAAAAGTAAATGTGCCGCCTGAGATGCTTTGCACAAAAAAAGCCTGTCCGCTTTCTATGTGATTACTCGGGCCAGCGGGAGTGCCGGATGCATCAACTGTGGGATAGCTTCCGCTTCCGGGTAAGGCATAATAGTTTGTTCCTGATTTATAAAGATATTGGAAAGCCCCAAAACCATTGCCGTTAATATTGGCAAGATATGGATCCCACACAATAAAGAAATCACTAATCCCCGGCTTAGATGCATTTGTGATATTACGAACATCAAGCGCAGATGCATATGGGTTTCCAATACTTGCGCTCTTATCTGCAATTACTGTAATAGCAGGCTGAACCCCTGTATATAATGAGCCTTTTGTACGCAATACAGTAGCATAAGCAGTCGAGCCAACGCCGGTTGATCTTCTGTCGCCTCTAACAAAAGTCATTAATCCTTCAGTAGTTTTGATAAGGCCGGTACCTGCCGGCAAATTATTTGTATTAGGTATGCCTACCCATGAGTTGCCAGGTACATTATACTTTTTTACAGAAGGTCCGTCAGGGGAATAATAATCAAACCCATTAACAGCCCATGCCGCAGAATTGTTGGTAACCTGAGTACCATATCTACCTACCAAGTTATCTGCAGTGGATGCCGCTCCTTCCTGCCATGCCTGTTTAAATGTTTGGGCACTATTAGTTGGTATAGATAAAAACCTCCAGGCACGCTTGGCTGAAATGTATCGCTCTACAATTACATCACCGGCTATAGAATTGCCATTGGCAATTTGTGCAACGTTTGCAGTGCCTGTTGCTGTTGATTTTAATGTTAGATTACCATTAGTAGTTAGCATATTATTACTACCGGTTAAGCTTAAAGTGCCTGTAATAGTATCCTGGCCTGAAAGGCTAACATTATTACCAATAGTTAAATTATTCAGGGTATTGTTTAAAAAGGTATTTCCCGGTATTGTTTGTGATAAAGTACCACTAAATATTGTTGTGTTTAATTGGGCGTTGATATTCCCGGCTGTACGTATAACAGGGCCATTAAGTGTTATTGCATTTATTCCGGGAGTGAGTGTACCCTGTATCAGAGAGATTGTGCCGCCTATAGTTAGGGCTCTTGTTAATGATATACCGCTTGTGTTGGTAAGATAAAGATTATGCAAATTTATTATCCCTCCGCCTGATACTGTTTGTAAAGATGAACCTGATAGTTTTAAGGTTCCACTTCCGCCACCGTTTACGCTCAATATTCCTTCTACACTCAAATTTCCTTTTAGTTCAAAGCCGGTGCCTGAAGTTGTACCTGCTATATTATTAAGTTCGCTGCCCTGCCTTATAAATACATTTCCCTGAACAAGCAATGCCTGTGCATTTTGATTTGCATTGCTTATTTTAACCGTGCCCATGTTATTAGTTCCGCCAATATCAAGAGTACCTTTAATAGTGGCATAAGCGCCGTTAGCTCCAGCGCCTGAAAAATAACTGCCAGCAGTAATACCCGGATCCCATGCACCATTAGTACTTTCAAAAATTAAGTTAGGGTAAAAAGTACTGTCTGTTGTAAATGCCGGAGAGTTTACACCGGTATAGCGAATGATCCAGTTTGCTGTAGAAGGTATGGATGACATGCCACTGAAAAATTTATCACGATAAGGTACTGCGCTTGAGTTACTTGTTTTAATAAGCGTTGCTGCAGAGCCTAATTTCCAAGTACCATCTGAACTAAACGTAACTCCATCCGCATTACTGGTATTATCAGTTAAGGTACCTTTAATGTCTAACCCGCTTACACTTGCGCCATTTAAAATATGTAAAATTCCCTTGTTCAATACAAGGCCTCCTCCTGCATCAACAATTAATTCATCTAAATTTATTGATTCATTAATAGCAATAGTATGCCCTGTTTTAATAGTGATAGTATTGGCAGAAAAATCCGGTGAGCCTTTAGCCTGAACCCATGGACCAGCAGCGCTGTCAGCAGTTTCCCAACTGCAAGATGATTCAAAATCACCACTGCCTGAGGTCCTATAATATAATTGTCTTGCCAGTGTTATCCCAATACCAACCACACTTATTTCATCAATGTAATTTTCTCCTGCATCGTCAACAGCGCTGCCGGATACACCTGTACTGGAATTCATTAGCCACCTCACATAAACTCTGGAAGGAGTATCAAGGGGAGGTAGTACAAATGAATTGGCTCTAAAACTATCAGCAAGTGCAACTGTACCCAGATCCTGCCAGCTGCCATTGGTAACTTTAAATTGTACTTTATAATTACGTGGCCCTGTTGATGATGATCTTTGTCTTGAAGAAATTTTAATATTCCAATAACCTGAAGTGTAAAAATCTATTTCCCATGATTTAGTACCCAGGCCTCCTGTCCATCCTGTGCTATACGCAGCAGAACCCCTTGATCCTGTGCAACCGCAGTTAGCAAAATTAATTGCATTGGTTCCTGAGGCGGTAATATTTCTGGAAAGATAATCTGTATTCGTGCCACCATCTGCAACAGTGTTATTGTCAACAAAATTCCATTTGATCATTGTTTTATATTCGGCAGAAAGAACATCGAATATACTACTTGGAACGGAGGAGGTTAATATGCCTGTTGCAATAAGAGTTACGCTATCATCCGCTACATTAGGCGCCAAACTTGAGAAAGTGGCTATGCCTGAAACTGCGGTAACTAAATTCCCGGATAATGTATCGCACGATGGGGTTGGGTTAGTAATGTTAAGCTTTATGAGTGAAACATAATCTGAGTCCACATTTTTATTTACATCAACAGCGCCTACCGTAACAGAGGGAATAATAATTTGACCTGCAAAAACTTCTGTTGGCTGCTGTATAAATTTAAACCTGTCGGCAGTTACAATTAACTTATTAATATTCCCTGAAACTGGCGAAGTTGCTCCACCACCGTCAGAAGCAATAAAGCCGGACCCCCCGGCCAATGCAGTTACTGAGGATACAGTAAACTGCATTTGCTGATTGTCAGTCACGATAGTTTTAAAAGTCACCTTTAATTCCAGGTTTACTGTTCCACCATCAGCCGCTGAGGCTAAAGATGCCGAACTAAAAGAAATGGCCGTTGAGCCATTTGCTACTTGAATATAACTACTAACCTTTACACCATTAGCATATAAAGCGGCTGTTCTTACAGCATTACCTGTGGCAACTGAAATAGAAAATGTTATAGCGGTAAGTGAGGTAGGCAAACCATCTCCGCCGGCATCGTTTAATACAAGTCCCATAACCCCAATACTGTTAGTGGCTGTAAAACCACTGGTAACCGGGTATTGCTTGTAGTTAATATCAGATGAATAAGAATAATCGCTTTTGGGAGTTATGGTTTGTGCGATGTTTTTGGTTGCAATACTTAGCAGGAAAATTACTAATACAAAAAAAATCCTCATACAATTTTTTTTATTTTGTGATAAAAAAGGTAAAGTCTTTACGGAGGAATTTGGTGTATTTACAAACAGCTATTGAACCTGTTTAAAATAAATGGAACCTGAATTAGATAGGAATTTTGGAAATAGAAGCTTAAGTAAAATAATTCGGAAAAGTAATAATAGGGGCTCTTTTTAGGGAAAGAGAACACAAGATAACAATGTTTTCTATAAATTCAAACTATTGTGGATTATTTTCAATTCATATTATTTCAATGCATCAACAACTACACCCGCCGTATTTCTTTCGTGAAAAAACTACTAATGTATAATAGTAAATACAATTACAATGTAACAACGTTCAGCTGCTTCTAACTTAGTTCAATGATGCCCTTATTGTCGCCCCTTGTTTTTTAAAATCATGATTGGTGATGTATGAGACCAGGTGATAGCCGGATTCGCAAGCTTTGAAGGTTGAACAAAATTTCCAAGCACAATGTCGGCCCAGCCATCAATGTCTCCGGCATCCATTGTAATCCATCTTCCGGCTACCAGTTGGGGTGATGTGTATGCGCTAAACTTTAAATCACCTTTGTTTTCAAGGTACACAAAACCTTCTTCGGGCTGGGTAGCAAAATCAGCGTAGTAGGCAATTGTTGCCAGGTCTATTTCTCCGTCCTTGTCAAAGTCTCTTGCCATAGCTTTGTAGCATCCATGAATGGGATAAAAGAACGACTGCTGAAAGCCTTTATCCCCGTTGTTTAAAAAGATATACACCCCGTGATAGGGCTTTAAGACCGATGTATAGTCTGCATTGTCACCGCAGGTATACAAAATATCCGGCAGGCCATCTTTATTAAAGTCCGCCAGTTCAAAATAGGAGGAACCATACACTGCCGGAAAGCGTAGCAATTCTCTTTCTTCAAACCTGCCGTTTCCATTATTGGTGTACAGGAAGATTCCTTCTTCCCCTTGCGCAAACAAAGCAATTATATCAGTCTTTCCGTCCTTATTGTAATCAAATGGATAAGCATTTAATACCCCTGGCGACTGCCGTAGTATATGTTTTTCATACTGATTGTTTCCCCTATTTTCCATCCATGAAAAACTTCCGTTCAGGTAACCATATTCGCAAACGAGATAATCAGTTTTGCCATCATTGTTTATATCAGCGGTAGAAACCTGTAGCGGGCGGCGCAATCCGTTAAAAAGGCTGGTGCTGTCAAACTTCCATTTGCCCATACTATGTTTTATGTGTACGGCACTGCCATGCGCTTCATCGTTGGGATAAAGGATACCTACATCACATACAACTGCTTCGTTCCCCGAAAATTCAATATTTACAAGTGGCCCATCCGTTGTTAAAGAATCAACTGGCGTAAGCAGGCTGTCCAAAAAATAAGTTTTTAAAGTAATGGCATCGCTTACTACCACAGGGGCCTCTGCATGTTCTCTCACTTTTACAAAACATGATTGCGCATTGGTGTAATTCAGTTTGGGCTGTAAAACCCCGAACAACGGCAATTGCAGAGATATCTTTGTGCTACGATGCTGTGCCTGCAATTGATCAGGTGAAGTGGCTGTATAGTAATCAACGATGCTTTGCCATTCTTCCTGTGTTACTTTAGGCTTACCTGCAAAATAACCCGGCCCCATCATTTGCTCATCTCCCCGAAAGGTATACGACTGGCCCTTATAATTAAAAATGCCCAACCTTGGACCCATGGCCGGTAAGGCACCGGTTTCCCAGGTTTTGGCATCCAGCAAAGCAGGATCTGGAAGTTGATGACAGGACTGGCAATGTTTTTCGGCAAGCTTTTTTCCACTTTCAATACTCTCCATGGGCACGTAAGCATGAGACTCATTTCGCATTAACGAGTTACATCCCGTTACAGAAAAGCATATGCCTACAAAGCACATCCCCATAAATTTATTAAAATTAAAAAACCGAAGTTGCACTACCAGGCAGCACAGAGATTGAGCCATTTTGCGAAGCCCTTCAAAGTGCCCGAATAGCAAAGATTTACAGGTAGTAAACATGGTTAAGCATTGGGTTAATGGAATGAATCCGCTGTATCATTTTCATTCATCAAATGTAGTCATATAGATATGGGTAAAGCTGTATTATCCCTGGTACCGGAATAAGCAAATGCTTACGGGGAAGGATAGTATATAATTCTATTGCTATTCATAGTTTATCTTTATTAATTAACTATATTAATTAACTATTATTATGAGATATTTTTTAAC
>JBDSAQ010000543.1:0-4668 GCA_039922095.1 Ginsengibacter sp.
GAGTAATTCCCGTACGAAAGGATTTAATGATGATGAACTCACCAATTTTTGCATGATATACCGTTCCAAAAGAAAAGATCCGCAAACCATTTTATTGTTATGCCTGCCTAATTATTAGGTGTGGCGGGGATTCACCGTTTTGTGATTGGACAAATAGGCATGGAAATTCTATATTTTTACAGGAGGTTATGCCTGATCGAACAATAGTAGATGCCATAAATCATAAGAGTCTTGCTTTGGAATATAATGGGCAAATGATATCTGAAACATTGTTGATGCTGAATATGGTAAAAAGATAAGATCATCAATGATGTTGAAGCTAAAAGAAGTGCTTATAATCCAAGTTCTCTGTAAAGAACTATAATTAACCCGAAAACATTTTTATGAAGAAGTTTTACTTCCTGCCTGCCACTTTAATCTTTACCGTTTTATGTCTGCAAATGAGTGCGGTAACTGCCGGTGATAGTTGCCATGCTGATTTTGAAAGAGTTTCTTCAACAACAATTAACTTATTAACTGCTGGTTTCCGGGCCCAGCCATGGAGCAGCGGTGAGAAAAAACCTGAACAGATCTGCTGGAGCTTTGGCGATAATCACGATACCTGTATTAAATATAATCCTGCTTTAAGCAACAATTATTTTGTGTCTCATACTTATGGACAGACAGGTACATATAATGTTTGTGTAAAAATTCTCTACCAGGGTGGCTGCCTTGCATACAACTGTAAACCTGTACAAATTGGCGATTCTGGCAGTTGCCGTGCTAATTTTGAAATGCTCGCCTCCACCTCCAATTCTGTTGGAAAGTATTTTATTGCCCAACCATGGCATAACCATTACAAAAAACCTGTTCTGGTTTGTTGGAATTTTGGTGATAACCATGACACCTGTATCCAATATTCAACAACCCATACCAGCTCTTATGCAGTGTCTCATTTATATTCACATACCGGCAACTATAATGTTTGCGTAAAAATCCATTATGATGGAGGGTGTGAATCATATTATTGCAAGCAGGTGCTGGTTGGTGAACCTGATAGCTGCCAGGCAGATTTTGAAACCGGTCTATCCAGTTCATCTCCATTGGGTCATCATTTTACTGCATTGCCGTGGAATAATCATAACAAAAAGCCAGCTTACATCTGCTGGAAATTTGGAGACAATCATGATACCTGTATTCAATACTCCAATACTAATCCGGGCCCATATACTGTCAATCACATCTATGCTGCAAAAGGTCAATATGAAGTGTGCACCAGAATTGTTTATGACGGCGGATGTGAGGCTAAGAAATGCAAAATTATCAAGATAGGCGAATATGATAGCTGCCGTGCAGATTTTGAAAGAATTCCTGTTTCCTCTCCAAATGATCCATCACATGTTTATTATCGTGCCCTGCTCTGGAACAATCATGAAAAGAAGCCAGCACGCATCTGTTGGTCGTTTGGAGATGGAAGAGACACCTGTATTTCTTATCCTGAGAATTATACCGGCTCATACATAGCAGATCATTATTATAGCCATTCAGGCATGTATGAGGTTTGTACAGGGATCAATTATTATGGCGGATGTGAGGCTAAGAAATGTAAGATCGTGAATATTTCATATAACACTGACACATGTAGTGCCCATTTATTTGAAACAACTGCATCTGCTGCAGGTTTGACAAGAGGACTCTATTTTTCTTCTGTGAATAATAACAGGCCGGCCCGCATTTGCTGGAGTTTTGGAGATGGAACTGACACCTGTATAACCGTTCAACCCAATGCAACAGAAATACTGTATGCTGTTAAACATACATATCCTGCACCGGGTGTTTATCGTGCCTGTGTGAAAGTATTATTCCAGAATGGATGCAGTGCCGGTGATTGCCATGAAGTGGCCATACGAACCTCCACAGATCTTTGCGGCGGTTATTATATTGATTCACTGATCAATCCGCATACGTATGTGTTCAAAGGATTTAGTGTTCATAAAACCGGTGATGCTGTTATTAGCTACCGATGGACATTTGGTGATGGCTCTTCAGGCGCAGGCGAACAAGTGACTCATACCTATAATGCAGTTGGCGTTTACAGAGTTTGTTTACTGATAAATACAGAAAAAAGATGTGAAACAAAGATTTGTAACGATGTAACAATTGCAGGCCCCACTCAATCAATATTACAATTATCCCCCAATCCTGTAACTAATATTCTGCATGCATTGTTTTACTCTGCACAAAATGAAATTGTAACAATAAAGATCAATAATTCAAATGGAGTAGTTGTAAGAACTTATACACGTCCGGCGGTTATGGGATTCAACACCTGGGATTTTGAGGTAACAGGTTTGTTGTCGGGAATTTATTCATTTGTGCTGCAATCACCCAACCAGTTTGCCAGTGGCATTTTCGTTAAATAAGTTTTCTTGTATACCACGGCTGTTGAGCCTTTTTTCCCGAAAGGTGTCACCTGACAGTCTTACTGAAAGTAATATTACCTTAGGAGGATATGCAGAGAGGCACGATGAATTTCATATCGAAGATTTACTAAATCATCGGACCTGGACTATTTAGATGAAGACCATTTGCTGTCCTGAGTTACAACCCTATTTTGGCGCAAGAGTCCGCTTGCCTCACTTAAGTAAAGTTCAATCTAATTAATCCTTTTGAGCCATAAAAATCAGCAGCACTGCTATATATGGAATTTATGCTTTCTACTCATTAACTAATCTACAACTACTTTTACAACAGCCTCAGGCAGACGTTTGCGCCAAGAGTGAGGGTGAATTAGCGTTTTGCGAATGTTTGAATTTGTACAAACATTTCTTCGGTCCAGCCGTTTATTGCAAATTGGGAAGCGAGAATTTTTTTGTTGTGATAAAAAGATATTTTACAGAAAGGATACCTGTACCTATAATATTTCCTTACTAAAATTTCCACCTCAGCCCTTTTACAAATACTTTCTTGTTCATATGATTTAACCCAAAAGATATAATCTCGATATCATCTGATCCGACATGGTATTTTACCTTACATAAGAAATTAGATTGATAAGGAAGCTTAAAAAAAGAAGTAGCACCAAAATGAAAAGTATGGCTCCAATTAAATAATTACTATAAGGGTTGTATAAAAGGTACAGAATAATAGCCAGTGGCAAAAAAATTAGATAGTTTTTAAAAGTCCTAATAATCTTTTTTGAAAATTTGGCTCCGCAGGTCCAGCTTCCAATATTGTATCCTGATCTCCTTCCATGTGTTACTATGAACTTATACTTGTAAAGCTTCAATTACTTTATAAACAGGCACAAATCGGACGCCTGCGCCAGTAATGAGGCATCAGCCAGTGCTTGTTGTGGGCGGTTTATTTTTTTACAATATCATTTTCCTTAAGGTCATATCCCCTGCAATGCTCAATAAATTCAATAGGTACCGACTTGAGAATATCTTTACCAGCAATTGGAATTAAAACATTAAAATGTAAGTGAGCTGCTGTTACCCAACCCGTAGAACCGGCTAATCCGATTGGCTGCCCTTGGTTTACAATATCTCCAACCTTTACAAAACTTCCATTATATTTTAAGTGTGCGTATTGAGTATATAATCCGGTATGTCGGTGGTATAAGGTAATAAAATTCGCAAAATCTTCTAATCGCTTATTATTGCCTCCTATTTTATAATCTTTTATAACTCCTACAACAACCCCATCATCGGCAGCACAAATAGTATCATTGGTGTTTAAGTTAAAATCTATTGCAAAACGACTATAGTCGTGATTATGCGAATGCTGTCCGTTATATCCCTGAACTATCTTATAGCTTTTCCCTTTGCAAAAAGGTAAGCTAACCTTGTTGTACACTATCTTTCTCTCCGGATCGCCAAGGCTTGTACTCCAGGATGTTTTTATTTTATCTGAGGTTAAAAGATGAGTTTTAATCTTGAAAAAAGTATCAGTTCCCGGACGGACTGTAACAGGATAAAGATAAAATAACAATTTATTTAAGTCGCTGTCTGATGTTGAAATGTAAAACCGTAATGGACAATCTAAAGGATTGTTTAATAAACATTGTAGAGTATCATTTTTTATACTCACGGCAGACTTAGAAAAGAACTGGAAATACTTTTCTTTAGGAACGTTGTCGGATTGACATCCCGGAAGCAGTTGGGTGGAAAGTAAAAAGCAAATAAAAGTTGCGATAATAAGCGAAGGCTTATGATTCATTATAGCTTTGAATTTCATTGTACATTTTGAGGGCTCTGCCGGTGCCTTGACCCGTATGTGCACCATACGATCTATTGTTTAGTTAAATCTACAACTACTATTCAAAGTGGTATTCCTTCTTTATTATGTCAATCAGTTCACGGGCTATTGCCAGTGTCGGATTAATATTAGCTCGTATCCGCTGTTCCCAATTGGATTTGCGGAGATAACAAAAGTTAAGGAAACGGTTTATATAGACGGTATCTTTTGTAATTAGATTTTTTAATTCAGTGTCTAACGAATCGAGGGAAGATGGGCCATGAAATTTACTTCTGTATTCCATCAACAGATCGTAATTAAAAAGCCCCATGTAAAACTCAACGGACGATGGCACATAGGTCAGTTCTATCTCCTGCCGTAACATAAAAGTTCTTATAACGTTATCATAGTCGCTTATTTTTTCTTTCAACTTCAGATTACGGAAATAGC
>JBDSAQ010000544.1:0-8766 GCA_039922095.1 Ginsengibacter sp.
AACAGGTCACTAATACCAACATGTGCTAAACTGCCAAAAGATACTTTCTAATTACTAAGTTCGGTTACAAATGTGTCATCTTCAAAAAACTTGTTCCACGAAAATCCCTACTCGTGATGACACGAAACCGGGCTGGGGCACAAACAACATTGAAGAAGCATTATGAAGAGATTCATTTTAATCGAATGGAGTTTGTTCAACGACTAGGATTAACAATAAAATACGATGCTTATTCCGTTCTGGAAATAAATTAGAGCCTGACTGATGAGATTTATCAATTGTAACTTTATATCTTGTTAGAACGTAATAAAATAAAATCTCGCTATGATAAAGTACATTGGCTTTTTTCTCGTCCCGCTCACTTTTTTAATTATCAGTGTTAGCGCACAGACAACGAAGTATGACCTGGCAGAATTAGCAGGACAGAATAAGATTAAGACTTTTAATCGTGAGCTTACAAAATCTGCCGGAGATAGTATCCACAGCATCCACCTTTCAGCGAAAGAAAATGATGGAGTTGCCTGGATTAACGGGCTTGAATTCTCAAATGGAATTATTGAAGTAGATATAAAGGGCAAAGATATTTTACAACAAAGTTTTGTAGGTATAGCTTTTCACGGAGTAGATGAAAAAACATTGGATGCTATTTATTTTCGTCCTTTCAATTTTAAAAGTGAAGACCCGATCCGGAAAATTCATGCAGTGCAGTATGTTTCACACCCTGACTTTCCGTGGGCGGTTTTAAGAGAAAAATATAATGGCAAATATGAAAAAGGAATAACTCCTGGCCCTAATCCAAATACCTGGTTTCATGTAAAAATAGTTGTGGGAATTTTGCAAACAGTTGTCTTTGTTAATAAGAACACAGAGCCGTGTTTGACAGTTGAACGCCTGAATAAACGTACCTCCGGAAAGGTTGGCTTTTGGGTTGGTAACAATTCAGATGGAGATTTCGCCAACCTGACAATAACTAAACAATGATGCCCGGAGTTAAAGTTTTGCTGTCATTATTATTTGTGTTTAATATTTGTTACTCTCAAAATTTGCCGAGCCTTCTGCTCAACAAGAATATAAATTCAACTTTTTCTATTCTTGCCTATGATGAATCCAACAAAGAGTGGGGTATTGCTGTCGCAACCAACAACATCTATGTGGGCAACTCAACTATCTACATTCAGCCTGGCCTTGGCGCTTTTTCTGTAATAGCGGAAACAGATCCATCTTACGCAGATAATGGATTTCAACAACTAAAGAAAGGAAGATCCATACGGCAGGCGATTGAATTTACACGGTTAACAGATACCGAATCGTATAACCGCCAAGTGTCTGGAATTGATGCGAAGGGAAATGTATATGCTTTTACCGGTGCTGCTTTAAAATACTGGCAGGGAACTTCTACCCATAGGTTAGGAAAAAATTTCGTGGTAATGGGCAATCAGTTAGCCGATAGTGTACTGATAAAAATGGCGGACACTTACAATAGTTCAACAGGCACTCTTGCTGAACGTCTTTTAAAAAGCCTTATTGCAGGGCAAAATGCAGGTGGGCAAATTACAGGGAAGCAATCTGCTGCCTTGGTTGTGAAAGGAAAAAATAATGAATGGTATAATCAAATTGATCTCAGGGTTGATAATTCAAAATCACCTTTCGATGATCTGCAAAAATTACTGAATTATCATTATGGCAGGATACGATTAAATCAGTCACTCTATGCCATAAAAATGATGAACAAAAACCGGGGCGAAGATTTACTGCACCAGGCAGAAAAAATGCTCGACGGCTGGAATGGTATTTATAGCAAAATCGCCATGGCGTACTTGTTATTAGGTGATGAGCAAAAGGCTGTTTTGATCATTCAGAAAGCATTAGCTGAAAATCCGCAATGGAAAGAAAATGTACCTGCATTTTATTGTTTATATAATCATTCTGAAATTAGTAAGTTGATGAATGAAGATTCGTTTACTGTGAAAAACTGGAGTGCTGCAATTGGCTTGATGTTAGAAATAAATAGAAATGACGATGCGATTGATCTGGCCAATAAAGTATTAAAGAAATATCCTTCATCATCCTTTGTTTACTATCTTTTAGGCAAAGCATATTCACAAAGCGGAAATAAAAAGTTGGCGAAGTCTAATGCTACAATTGCTGTTAAACTTGACGCTGACAATGCAGAAGCTAAGGCCTTATTAAAGGAATCAGGTAAGTGAATTCGCTCAAATTGTTTTTATTTCTTCGCCAATTTGTATCTCAGATGTGTTGTTAAGTTTGAGGGTATTACTTCTGCAATTTGAAGATCATATTTGTCTTTGTCAATACCGTCAAACAGCCGGATACCACTTCCCAAAAAAACAGGTGCAATGTGAATGAAAAATTCGTCCACAAGCCCGGCATTGAGAAATTGTTGAATTGTATTTGCACCACCTTGTATTCTTATGTCCTTTCCTTTGGCTGATTGCATTGCTTTTTCAAATGCGCTTTGTATTCCGTCGTTGATGAAATAAAAAGTTGTTGTTCCCTTTTGAATCCAGGGTTCCCTTTTTTCGTGTGTCAACACATAAACATTTGCTTTGTATAAGTCTTCCGGCCAACTGACTTCGCCTTCCTCAAACATTCGTTTCCCCATAATATATGCACCTGTTCTTGCAATTGTCTCTCTGATAAATTTCCCATCAGGTCCATCTTCGTTACCTCCTTCCATGCCTAAATGTTCCCAGAACGCCTTTTGATTAAACATCCACATATGAATTTTTCCTGATACACCACCCATAGGGTTGTTTGGACTCCTGTTATCACCTGCGAAAAAGCCGTCAAGGGATATTCCGCTGTCAAAGATAATTTTGCTCATATTTTTTATTTATTGTCAAAGTTAATTGTTGTCAGTTGGGTTTGAATACAATATCGTATGCGGATGACTGTTCTATTTTCTATAACCAACGCTTAACAGCCACATCGGTGTCTGAGGGTAGAGCATTAAAAATAATTTTAGATTTTACAAACCTTTCCAGCCAAACGATAGTTTCCATACTTCATGTTCTTATAGAAAAGTCTTCGTTGCAGCTTCGACATTTTCCTGTAAAGTTGACGTAACTTAGAAGAAGGGATTTGTATTCTTGAAATAACCGTAATCCTTCATCGTTTGTTAAAACAATTATATTTGACTTTTTCAAAGAACTAAACACCGCTATGCGTAAAGGATTACATGCAATATTTCTTTTATTTTTTTTCACAATACAGGCAAATGCGCAATTAGGGGTAATGAAGCTGGTTGGAAAAAATACAAAGAATTATAAACTGGGTTTTGGGGGATTTATCAAAACAGGATTTCCCGTTTCAGATGGCAGCGATGTTACGCTGGAAATAGGTGCCGATATTTTTCCCTTGGATGGCGGAAATGGTGAGGGTACAATAATGTGCCCATTAAAAGTCGGGTATAGGTACACATTGAATGGAACCGGTAAGGGATTTTATGTTGAGCCACAAGTTGGCTTTAATGTTTATGGAGTAACCTCACTCACTGATGAGAATGGCGACGATGTAAATCTAAAATATCACGGAGTAATATTAGCAGCAGGTACAGGCTATTTGTTTTCGATCTGGAATACATCCTTTGATGTAAATCTTCGTTATGAAACGGCGATCGCTCATGGCGGTTCCAACAATTTGGTTAGCCTGGGACTTTCAAAGTTTTTTAGTTTCGGAAGAAGAAATACAAAGGATTAATAACTGAACCCATAACATTATTGAGTATGAAATTTTATTTAATAGCGGGAGTAATGGTAATTTTTTTATCATCCTGTTTAAAGCAATCCATCCCTGATGCTATGCTTGCTTCTAAAAATCCGGGCGGTAGTGCTACTGCCACATTAAGTTATAAGATCAATGGTAATGCTGTGAATATATCAGTTGATAATGCTGACAAGCAAAACCCTAATCTTTATACATTAGGCTGTAGTAAAAATGCGGGTTATTATGCTCTCCAGGGATTAAGCAGTGCAGGAGAAACTACTTTTGTTTTTTATACGGATAGTTTAACCGTACGAAATTATGAATATACGGGTATCTACGGCGATATGTTTTTTATAAGCTACAACGGAACGAATGAATATGTGCATGCTGCATCTGATAATATGAGCTTTAATATTACATCCTACAATAATGGACATATAAGTGGAAATTTTTCGGGACAGCTCACGCCAATGATAGCTGCCGGCAATCCTAATAATACATATGGGGCTCCAGGTTCGATATTGATTACAAACGGTTCTTTTCAAAACGTTCCGGTATTTTATTGATTGTTATCCCAGCCTTTCCGCCTTTGCGGATGTTGGGGTAAATAAAATCTCTTCCAAGTCGTGCCTCCACTCTTAGCCTTGAGTAAAGCGGGACACGACGATTTTTGCAACGGGGACCGTTTCTATCTTACATACATAGATCTCAAAACTTCAGTTGATTGCGTTTCAGTTAATAACGTCTATTTAGCCATGTCGCAACACATACAAGGCCCGGGGAAGACATGGCACTCTGGCTTACTGAATGGTAGCGGCGTCACTTACCGGTTTTGTCTGCGAATAGTAGCTAATACGGGCAAAAGCGAAGAAGAAAGAATTGATTTCATATCTATAAAAGAAAAGCACTTTATGCAATATACAGTTGCCTAATTTTACGAATGACTACAATGGAATTGAAATCAGACATAAATTTTTTATAAAAACTTCTGTTATCATTAACTTGTAACATTATCTTAATTAAAACAACATCGTATTAAATTTTAAACAGTAAAATGAAGCGAATTACCGGAAAAAAACTTTTGTGTATTGTCATTCTTTTGCATTCAGCAATACTAATTTCTGCACAGGAAAATAACATTAATAAAAGAGAACATGTACAACTTGATACAGGCTGGCTCTTTGCTTTTGGCCATCCATCAGATGTGAAAAAAGATTTTGGAAACGGCACCGGTTATTTTTCTTACTTCGCCAAAGCCGGTTATGGTGATGGCGCTGCTGCAGCAAATTTTGATGATCGTGCCTGGCGCAAATTAGACCTGCCACATGATTGGGCGGTAGAACAGCCATTCAGTTCAGATGCAAGTTTCAGCCATGGGTTTAAGGCTATTGGTCGCAATTTTCCAAATGCAAGTGTAGGCTGGTACCGCAAATCTTTTTTTATTCCGCAAACAGATTTAGGCAGGCGTATATCTATACAATTTGATGGTGTATTTCGCAACTCCATTGTTTGGGTGAATGGCCACTATCTTGGCACACATGAAAGTGGCTATACCGGCTTTCAATATGATATAACCGATTATCTTAATTACGCAGGCAATAATGTAATTGCTGTGAGGGTAGATGCTACAATGGAGGAAGGATGGTTTTATGAAGGCGCAGGTATTTATCGTCATGTGTGGTTAAACAAAACGAATCCCTTGCATGTTGCAACCAATGGAACTTTTATCGCTTCCGCCGTCAATGGAAATAATGCAGCAATCACTGCAAAAACGGAAGTAGCAAATGATGGCACGGAAAAAAGAACTGTGGATGTGTTGCAAACAATTGTTGATGCAGAAGGTAGAACTGTAGCAACTGCAAAATCAACAGGCATATCAATAATTCCTTTTGAAACAAAAGAAGTAACTACTAATCTTCCTCTCGCCAATCCACACTTATGGAATCTTGAAGTTCCTTATCGTTACAAAATTATTACGGCAATAACAGATGGCAACACAACAACAGATATATATGAAACCCGTTTTGGTATTCGCACCATTCGTTTCGATGCAAAAGAAGGCTTCTTTTTAAATGGAAAAAATATAAAACTAAAAGGCACAAACAATCACCAGGATCATGCGGGAGTTGGTGCTGCAATGCCAGATGCATTGCAATACTTCAGAATTAAAACCTTGAAAGAAATTGGTTCCAATGCTTATCGTGCTTCTCATAATCCACCTGCGCCGGAGTTTCTTAATGCCTGTGATAGCCTTGGCATGTTGGTGTTGGATGAAAACCGTTTAATGGGTACCACTACAGAAAGGTTGAACGAAGTAAAACAAATGATCGTTAGAGATAGAAACCACCCATCTATCATTAGTTGGTCTATAGGAAACGAAGAATGGGCCATTGAAAACAATATTATAGGTGAAAGGATTGCTACCACACTTCAAAACTTTGTAAAAAGCCTCGATACAACAAGACCAGCTACTGCAGGAATAAGTGGAGGTTTTCAAAGCGGCATTTCATCAGTGTTGGAAGTGATGGGTTATAATTATATGGGCAATGGAAATATTGAAGCGCATCATAACAAATTTCTCAATCAACCCGGCATGGGAACCGAAGAAGGTTCCACTTTTGCAACACGGGGTATTTATATAACCGATAAGCAAAAGCACTATCATGCCGCTTATGATAAAAAGCCCAGGCCAACATTTTTTAGTATAGAAGAGGCATGGAAATTTTATGCAACACGTCCGTATTTAGCAGGCATGTTCATTTGGACAGGATTTGATTATCGCGGTGAGCCAACACCTTATGGCTGGCCTTCTGTTACTTCTTATTTTGGTATGATGGATCTTTGTGGTTTTCCAAAAGACAATGTGTATTATTTAAGATCGTGGTGGGGTAATAAACCAGTGCTGCATTTACTACCGCACTGGAACTGGCAGGGACAGGAAGGTAAAGAAATAGATGTGTGGGCTTATAGCAATTGCGATGAAGTGGAAGTTTTCCTCAATAAAAAAACACTTGGCAAAAAAAAGATGGAGCAATACGGACATCTTGAATGGAAAGTAAATTATCAGTCTGGTACTTTGGAAGCAATAGGCTATAAAGAAGGGAAAAAAATTATCAGCGATGTTGCAAAAACAACAAGCAGCCCAATTTCAGTAGCCCTGGCAGCGGACAGATCTGTTTTAAAATCCGGCGGAGACGTTGCTGTTATTGCAGTGCAGGTTGAAGACAAAAATCATCTGCATGTACCTGTGGCAGATGATGAAATCAGCTTTACGATAAATGGCCCGGGCAAAATAATTGGTGTCGGCAATGGTAACCCTACGTCTTTAGAAAAAGAGAGGTTTATTGAAGACATACAAACTGTTACTATTGAAAACTTGAAAGAAAAGCAGGTTGATGGAATTCAAAACAGGACAGAAATAACTTCGGATTATAATGATGCTTCGTGGAAGCAGGCATTTGAAGGAAGAACACACCTTGATTCGGCAAAGGCTTATGTTTACCGTGGCACCTTTAATTTACCTGCCGGATTTTCTCAATCCGAAGTAAGTTTTTTTTATAAGAGTTTGGGTACCGAACAATCCATTTATATAAACGGAAAACTTATTGGCGAAAATTTAAAGCAGGATAAAATCGGCAATGAATTTAAACTGGATAAAACTTTTTTGAAAGAAGGCAGCAATGTTATTGCGATAATAGCCCTGCCCATCCGTAAAAGATATGAATGGGATAATATCAATACCGATCCCGGTACCATACAAATGGTAACCCAACCTTCTGTATGGAAACGAAAATTATTTAATGGCTATGCCCAGGTTATTGTTCAAACAACTAAAGGTGCAGGAGAGATCACTCTTACCGCAACCTCCGGCAATTTAAAAGCCGGGGTGATAAAAATTAAATCGGTAGAAAATAGTTTGAAGGAATGATTTGTTACGGAATGTGTATTCAACTTTTGTTGTTCAATTAAATTGCAGATCCAGATAAACGTTATAAATTTAACTGTTGTGCAAATCATCAACTTTAAATTATTTTGAACTGCGGTTGCCTGCACAAAGCCTTCGAAGTTAGCTGCAACCTATTTTACACCCCATAATTTTAATCTGTGAAACACCATTGGAGAATTTACGTCATTATCTGCATTGCTCTTTTCAATTTTAGCAGGCTATACTCGCAAAATAATATTCAGACTTGTAAGGTTGAAGCAAAAGATCTTATTGGCACCTATGCAGGAGAATGCAAAAATGGATTTGCTCATGGCAAAGGCGAAGCAAAAGGGATTAATCAATATGTTGGCACTTTTAGATACGGGCTACCTGACGGGAAGGGCACTTATTACTATAATGATAACGTTTATTACAATGGATATTTCCAGGAGGGCTTAAAAGAAGGCAAGGGTGAAACCCATTATAAGCGGGATGGTATGGTTGATAGTTTAGTAAAAGGGTATTGGAGTGCCAATGAATATAGAGGCAAAACCTATAAAACTTATAATGTAACTGAAATGCCCTCTTTTGACAGGGCAGACATCACCCCTTCAGAAGAAGCTGGCAATACATTAACTATAGAAATATCAACGACCAGCAGTCAGCCATCTAGCCAGTATTCCGGCGCTGGTTATCTGTTAAGTGTCATCAATGTAATTGCTAAAGACGGAAGCTATATTCGAAAGTTGGAAACCCCAATAAACCCTGCTAAATTTTCGACGACTTATGAACTGAGTCAATTTCCAGTTAGATTACTAATTGCACTTTCCAATGGACGAACAATTAGTTTAGAATTATACAAAAAAGCGAAATGGAGCATACAGCTTTTTATAAATAAATAGAAAAAGGGTACGCAGCCATAATGCATAGTGAAAAACGGGGCGAGACATCTACAAAGAGAGCAGGTACAGGAATGCTCTCAACAAATAATTTAATCCTGACTAACGTTTTAGACTGTTTATAATTAAAGTTTATTCACTTTTTGTGATATTGACAAAAGCAATGCTTCTCCTTGATCTAATCAAAGTTTACATTTTTTGGAAATATATAAAAAT
>JBDSAQ010000545.1:0-3682 GCA_039922095.1 Ginsengibacter sp.
ATAGTTTCAAAAAAATTGTCAGTCACAAAGTCTTATTTTACATTTTAAAAACAAGAATGTTTGTACGTTGTTTATTTATTTTTGGTATAGTTGGTTTAATCTTCTCATGCTCTCCAGGTAAATATTCATTAGCTAATAAAGAATATAAAAAACAGGCAAAGGAGTTTGCAAAAAGGCTAAAGCAATACCCGCTAAAAGATTCTTTTCCAACATCGCCGGACTGGGTGGGCACTACTAACTTTAGTATGCGTAAACCCAATTTTGTTATCCTGCATCATACGGCTCAAAACAGTTGTGATCAAACTTTACAAACATTCACATTAAAACGTACCGAAGTAAGCGCACATTATGTAATTTGTAAAGATGGAACAGTTCACCATATGCTTAATGATTATTTTAGAGCATGGCATGCGGGAGCAGGCCGGTGGGGAAATCTTACTGATGTAAATTCTTCTTCCATAGGTATTGAGCTTGATAATAACGGCTTTGAAGTTTTCCCTGATACACAAATAAACAGTTTAATAAATATATTAACGGCTTTGAAAAATCAATACAATATTCCTGTGTCAAATTTTATTGGCCATGCAGATATTGCACCAACCAGAAAGATTGATCCTAATGTATATTTTCCCTGGAAGCTCCTGGCAGATAAAGGTTTTGGCTCGTGGTACGATACTTCAAATGTTGTACTTCCATCTGCATTTAATGTACTTGAAAACCTTAGAATTGTTGGATATGATGTTAGGGACAGCTCCGCAGCTATCGGGGCATTCAAGCGACATTTCTTACAGGCAGACAGCAGCAGGATATTATCAAAAGAGGATAAGAAGATATTGTATGCTCTTGCAAAAGGAAATATGTGATCACTTTTTTTTCTTGCTTTTTGGTACACAATTGGGCACAAGTTTCCCTTTTTTCATTTTCATACCGCGTTGTTCATAACCTTCCCGGCATGGGTCTTCCTTTTTTGTAGTAGCTTTTTTCTTTGGCACACTCATAGGTTTTATTTAGATCATAACAGCTTTTAATAAAAGATTGTTCATATTTCATCATTCGCATGCTGAAATTATTGTTCTTAATTATTAAACATTCAAATCCGTGGTTTTATGATTAAGCTTTTTAACTTTGAATTTAATATCACCTGCAATGAAGTTATATAGTTTGATTTTTTTAGCGCTCTTTCTTCCTCTTACAATCTTTGCTCAACGATTGCAACCCACAAGCAAAATCATTCAATTACCCAATGGATGGAAGTTATCGCCTGCAGGCAAAAGTTTACCCTTAGGTGATCTTCCTCTGAATATGGCTGTGAGCGCCTCGCAAAAATTATTGGCTGTAACAAATAATGGGCAAAGTACACAAAGCATACAGCTCATTGATTTAAGAACAGAAAAGATTTTAGATAATATAGAAGTTGATAAAAGCTGGGTAGGTTTAAAATTCAGCGCTGATGAAAAATATTTATATGCCTCCGGCGGAAATGATAACTGGATACTAAAATATGCACTAATAAATAACAAGCTCAGGTTGAAAGATAGTTTGATATTAGGCAAAAAATGGCCGCAAAAAATATCACCTGCAGGGATTGAGTTGGATGATAAACGTCATTTATTATATGCAGTTACTAAAGACAATAATTCTTTATACATCTATAACCTTGCTACCAAACAATTAGATCAACAACCCATTGCTTTAGGCGCAGAAGCTTATACATGCCTGCTGTCGCCGGATAAAAAAGAATTGTATATATCTGTTTGGGGTGGGGCTAAAATTTCTATTTTTAATACTATTCAAAAATCTTTCACAGGGCATATTGATGTGGGTGACCATCCCAACGATATTTGCTTAACTAAAAATGGCAGGTATTTATTTGTTGCTAATGCCAATGATAATTCAGTTTCTATAATAAATATAAAAGAAAGAAAAGTTATTGAAACGCTTACTGCTTCATTATATCCTGATGCCCCGGCGGGTTCTACTACAAATGGCCTTGCCTTAAGCCCAGATGAAAAAACTTTATACATAGCGAATGCCGATAATAATTGCCTCGCTGTTTTTGATGTAAGCAGTCCGGGCTCAAGCAGGTCTATGGGTTTTATACCCACAGGCTGGTATCCCACTTGTGTAAAAGTAATTGGCAAAAAAATATTTATAACCAATGGCAAAGGCTTCTCTTCCATGGCTAATCCATACGGGCCAACATCTGCAAAAAAAAGAGAAGCAGTAACACACCAGGCTGGTGAAAAAATTATACCACCAGGCCAGCAATATATTGGTGGATTATTCAAAGGCACTATGAGTATCATTGATGCGCCTTCTCAAAAGCAGCTGGGTATATATTCACAGCAGGTATATCGCAATACACCGTATACAAAAGAAAAAGAGTTACAGGCCCAGGGAGAAAAAGGAAATCCAATTCCTGAAAAAGTTGGTGATCCTTCTCCTATAAAATATGTGTTTTATATTGTTAAAGAAAACAGGACATATGACCAGGTTTTGGGTGATGTTAAAGAGGGAAACGGGGATACAAGCCTTGTGTTATTTGGTGAGAATGTTACACCCAATCAGCATAAGCTGGTGAAAGAGTTTGTACTGCTTGATAATTTTTATGTTGATGGAGAAGTGAGTGCCGATGGACATAACTGGAGTATGGGCGCTTATGCTACAGATTATCTTGAAAAGAATTGGGTAACAAGTTATGGCGGTCGTGGCGGTGAGTATGATGCTGAAGGCACAAGGGCTATTGCCAATAATAAAAGCGGATTTATTTGGGAGCATTGTAAAAAAGCAGGAGTGAGTTACAGAACTTATGGCGAGTTTGCAGATGACTATAAAGCAAATATACCAGTTCTTGAAAATCATTTTTGCACCTATTATACCAGTTGGGATCAACATGTAAGAGATACCACAAGAGTTGGGCAGTGGAAAAGAGATTTTGACTCATTAATAGCGATAAATGCTTTGCCAAAATTTAATTCCTTACGATTAATAAACGATCATACTGAAGGTTTGGCTAAAGGAAGGCCAACACTTTTTGCTCATGTTGCCGACAATGATTTAGCTGTGGGAATGTTTATTGAGTATTTAAGTAAGAGCCCTGTATGGAAAGAAAGTGTGGTATTTATTTTAGAAGATGATGCCCAGAATGGGCCGGATCATGTGGATGCACATCGCAGCCCGGCTTATATGGCAGGCCCCTATGTAAAAAGAAACTATATTGACCATACCCCGTATACAACTTCGGGGATGCTGCGTACCATTGAACTGATATTAGGCATACCGCCTATGAGCCAGTACGATGCGGCCGCAATGCCGATGTGGCGTTGCTTTACAGCCACTCCAAATCTAAACTCATTTACATATTTACCGGCAAATATTGATCTTACTGAAAAAAATATTGTGTTGAATGAATTATCAGAACGCTCTGCCCTCTTTGATCTTTCTAAGGAAGATAAAGTACCTGATCTGGAATTTAGTGACGTTATCTGGAAAGGAATAAAAGGCATTAATGCTATAATGCCCGCCCCAAAGAGAAGTGCTTTTCTGAAGTTTAATAATACTGAAAAAGATGATGATTAATGATTTGGCTTTAAAGTTTAATCCTGCAATTCTTTACAATAATATCCTGCATTTTGCATAATGTTTTCTACGATTGCCGGATGAAGATCAAGTGATTCTATCC
>JBDSAQ010000546.1:0-3134 GCA_039922095.1 Ginsengibacter sp.
CCGCATCTTCAATGGTGTATTTCCATTTATCTGTAAAGTCTTTAGTAGAGGGATTCCAATGCTGTGAATTCAATACTGTATGGCCACTGGGCATTTTTAAACCCAGGTCGTCCAATATTTTTTTAAATTCTAAAGGAGAGTAACCATACAATTTGCGGTCAACGTAGTTGGCATGCTCTACATTTTTATAACCCATCTTGGCTAACTGCTTTAATGTTTCGAGTGGGGCACTCTTCATTTCATCACGAACACAATAGAGTTGTAAGCCTGTTATTCCTTTCCTTCTTTTATATGCAAAGATTTCGTTTGGAAAAGCAAGGGTACTGCTTAAAGCAAGTGTGCTATTAACTAAAAAGGTTCTTCTTGAAGTTTTCATAATTTTATTTTAGGTATCAACTATTTGCTAAAATTAATGAATGATATAACAGCTGCTGTAAAAATTAAAACACACCTAATGACTTTAATAAGATGCGCAGGCTCCATATTATAACCAGCGTTCCAACAGCTATGAACATAGTTTTAAGCGGCAGCTTACCTGCAAACCTTGCGGCTATCGGGGCTGCGGCTACACCTCCGATTATGAGCCCGATTATTACCTGCCAATGGCTAAGTCCGATTAAAGAAAAGAAAGTTAATGCGCTTGCGAGTGTTACAAAAAATTCAGTAATACTTACAGTCCCAATCACATATTTAGGTGTGCGCCCTTTTGAAATAAGTGTGCTGGTAACTAAAGGCCCCCAGCCACCACCGCCAAATGAATCTAAAAATCCACCGGCACCTGCAAGCCATCCTACACGTTTTACTTTTTTTATTGCCCTGTTCTTTTTAAATGCATTTAATAGTATTCTCAATCCTAAAAATAACGTATAAATAGCCAGCGCAGGGCGGATATACTGAGCATACTCATCACCAAATTCTGATAATAACCATGCGCCGATAATAGCCCCAATTACACCTGGTATAAGTAAGGCCTTAAATAATTTTTTATTTACATTCCCGAATTTATAATGGCTGTACCCTGATGCGGCACTGGAAAACATTTCTGCGGTGTGAATGCTCCCGCTTATTGCCGGCAGATTTATCCCTATTGACAAAAGAAAAGTAGTACAAGTAACACCATAACCCATACCCAGTGCGCCATCTATAAGCTGTGCCACAAAACCGGCAATTATCATCAGGTAAAAATGTTTGTCAAGGTTGCGGGTTATATTTAAGAAACTGTTACTTAGATCATGAAATGGAATGTATGATAATACTAAGTACCCCAGCAACATAAAAAAGAATGCAAAAACAGAATATGTTGCAATTCTGCGCCAACGCTTTTCTCCCCAGGAAGTTTCCACTCCATTACCTGCAGTAAGAACTTTCGTGATCCTGTTAAGTTTGTTCACTTTAGTTGCAAAATCACCTTTCATTTTATCTCTTATAACCTCCATATTATTCAGCACCTCATCAAGTTCTTCGGGTAACAGGTCGCTGAAGGTTTCTTTTAATCGTTTAGCTATTGTGGGAGACTTGCCATTTGTTGAAATGGCAATTTTGAGGTTACCTTTTTTTACAATTGAACCAAGATAAAAATCACATAGCTCAGGCTTATCAGCGACATTTACCAACTTTCCTTTTTCATGGGCATCATTACGGATCTGCTCACTGGTAAATACATCATTAACAGCTATGATTATTACATCCGCGTCATCTATGTCTGATGGCTGATAAGCTCTTTCAATAAGATCGATATTAGTATGATGGGTTGCTGTGCTGCGGGCAGGTTCACCAAATTCAGTTGCCACCATTGTAACTTTTGTAGCCGGTGAATTCTGTAATATTGCATGCAATTTTTCAAGGGCAACTTTTCCTCCACCTACAATCAACAGCCGGAGATTTTCAAGCTTTAAAAAAACCGGGAATAAATTATTTCCTGCATCAGTTGTTCCGTTTTCTTTTTCTTCTTCTGATACGGTTTTTTTATTTTGAATCATGTTTAAAAGATCAGGAACGAATGTAAAATAATAATTTTCAAAAAGTTTTCTCAATATTTCCTCTAATCTAAATTACTTCTTCCTGCGCATATCAGGATTATGAAAATAGAAGATACGAATGGTATTTATATTTTTGTACCGGCTACCGGCGGTTAGTTGCTGAAATAAATTCATATACCCAAACTGTAAATTATCATGTGCATTTACCTGGTATTTTAAGCCCATAAAAAAACGGTTCTGATCAAAATAATTATATATTATTTGTTTACCGAAATTGATATGCAACTCATCATTTGCAATAAAAGATAAAGCATTAGGCACAATTCCTTTTTTGCTCAGGGGAACTTCATAAGACACATTATATCTTATCTTATAATTAAAACTATACCCATCAGCCAATGTGGAATCGTTCAGTATTTTGTGCCTGAATTTCTCTTCAAGCCTTATCCATTGCATCATCCGTTGTTTTCCATATTTAGTGTGCCATTGAATTTGCTGCCACGTGCGGTGTTCCGGTTGAGATATTTCTTTGTGATTATCTGCCGGAAAATGATTTACATAAGCATATCCAACAGTAAGTTTTGCCGCATCTTTAAAGTAATAAGTTAATCCTGCACGTACAATACTTTGAGATAGATCATTTGTAAAATCTTCTTTAGTTCTCAGGTGCAGATCAAGCCATGTTCCCCATTTATCACTAAGCCTTGTCTGGTTAAAATACCCAAACCATAATTGTCGTAAATGCTCTGTGCTTTTTTGATTCTGGCAATACACCAATGCAATGCTGCTCATCATTATCACAAAACAAAAAATAATTTTATTTAGCATTCTGTTATTTTAAGGAACTCACCTAAGTCCTCTCCAAAGGAGAGGACTTTTTAACCCTTCTCCAAAGGAGAAGGGTTGGGATGAGGTCAATTTAATAAACCATCCACTGTAATGGCTACGTAATACAATGCGCCAATTGTTGGGCCACCAGCATATTGTATACGCCTGTTGTTTAAAATATTAGTACCTCCCAGTTTCACAGTAGATTTCACAGAGGGTAACCTATACGTAACCTGTGCATCTATATTATTAATTGCATCAATCCGGCCGGTTACCAGCGGGCTTTCCCATAAAAAACTGTTCTGCCATTTCCATACAATATTAAAT
>JBDSAQ010000547.1:0-4473 GCA_039922095.1 Ginsengibacter sp.
GCGTTTGCTTTCTTTTAAAAACCTGCCGGATCCATCTATCATACGAATGCCCAAAGCTCCTGTTTCAGGCTGTGATTCAAGAAAAGAAATACATTTTATAAAACAATCTTCAGGTACAATTGTATCAGGATTTAAAAACAGAATATATTTTCCCACAGCCATAGGTAAGGCAATATTATTAGCCTTTGCAAAACCAACATTTTTATCATTCCATATAAATCTAACCGGATTAAATTTTTCTTTAAAAAAGTTCTGACTGTCATCAGTTGAATTATTGTCAACTACAAAAATTTCTGCATTAAGATTTTCGATAGCCTTTAATACAGAATACAGGCATTGCTCTAAAAAAAATTTTACATTATAATTTACTATGATAATGGAAAGCTGCAATGCAATTAGGTTTTTTAACAGGCGCTAAATTAATGGTTGTAAAGTTTAATGGTTAAATGTTTTTATTATACCGCTTCAAAACAAATAAACAGTTTATTAATTAACTTCTATCATCAATTATATTTGCACAATGTATAAATCTACACTTATAAGAGCTGCTAATGCAGGCGCTGATGAACTAAAAAGATTTTTTAATGGCACATTTAAAATATCCAATAAAGAAGGTATAAATAATTTAGTAACAGAAGCCGACCATGCCGCAGAAACAGCTATTATAAATATCATTAAAAATGATTTTCCTGAACATAATATATTAAGTGAAGAAGCAGGTGATGTTTTAGTAGCAGGGCGGCGGGAAGGTGTGGATAGCGAATATAAATGGATAATTGACCCCATTGATGGCACCGTAAATTTTGCAAATGGTATACCCATTTGCTGTGTTAGCATAGGCCTGGAGCATAATGGAAATATTATTTTAGGTGCAGTGTATAATCCAAATCTTAATGAGTTCTTTTTTGCAGAAAAAGATTGCGGAGCAACCCTGAACAATAAAAAAATAAAAGTGAGTGATAAGACCGAAGTAATTACAAGTTGCCTGGCAACAGGTTTCCCCTACACTTACCTTGACCAGCCAAATGGCCCCCTGCAGATTTTTGAGAAGCTGATCAGGCAAGGTATTCCCGTAAGAAGACTTGGCAGTGCAACAATTGATCTTTGCTGGGTTGCTGCCGGACGCTTCGATGGATTTTATGAACACAAGTTACATGCCTGGGACAGTGCAGCGGGGTTTTTAATAGTTGAGGAAGCAGGGGGTAAAGTAACTGATTTTAATGGCGAGCATTACTCACCTTACCAGCCTCATATTGTAGCTACGAACGGAAAAATTCATGATGAGCTGCTGATGTATGTGAATGGAAAACTTTAATGTAGGGGTAAGATGTAAAATGAACGAAAGCAATCATTTGTTTGTAATTTATTCTATGGATACAAAAGAGATGACAAAGCGTAAGCATTGGGGTTGTTTCAATTTGATAAACTTATAACTAAAACAGAAAGGATAGTAAAATGAATGAGTTTGATTGGTTTCATGAGTATTTTTAATTGAATAGTGAAAAATGTTTACAATTTGCCATTGGCATATATATCATAACCATAAGTATCCCGGCAGCTTTTATTACAAAATATTGAAATTGTGTTTGAGCTGCCTGGCTGCTTTGGGATTGTGCCAGTTGGATTTTTATAGAATCGTTGAATGTATGTGCAGGTTGGGCCTTGGTATAATTTACCTGTAAATAAACTATGATACAAGTATTTATTTAGCCTTAGTTTCAATTTTATCAGTATGTATCTCATAAGTAACCCCGCCAACTACCTGTTGATGCTGATTTGTTTTTTTTCCATGATTTGGCTTTCTCAGAAACCGGGGATATTTTTTGGTTCTGAATTGTATTACATCCATCATGAAAGTTCCGCCTGGGGTTTTTGGTAATCTTTCAAAGCTAAGTTTTACATTGCCAGAACTGCCCGGATCCAATATAATATTATCAAGAGTAGCCCCGTTTTCTGAAACCGTCAAAGTTCCATTTTTGTCTTTCTCAAAACCGCTTCCTATACTTCCGCCCTCCTTCCATGCTTTCATTAATTTTTTATCCAGTTGAACAGACACTTTACCATACTTACTAAAAGAATTTTTAAGATCCTTAAGATCTGGCCGGATAACAAGTGATGCCATCCTCCTTTCTTTTACAGTATTACGAAATATGAAGCTTGTATTAAAGGAAGCCTCTGCAATCAGATCAACTATATTAACGTTTCGCCATATAATGTTATTGTTGCCACGTACGTTAGCTTCTATATCGTCAGTTTCAGGAAGTGTCATCGGATCAGAAGCTGAAACCCAGCGGGCCAGCAAACAAAAGGAGCCGGAGCCGGGAAGATGGCCCCAATGATAGCCGGCAGTTTTAGTAGAATGTGGGGCAAACCCCGTTACACGTATGGCTGTAATAAGATGCCAGTCCTGAGGCCAGCTAAGCCCTGTAGCAGCATGAGCCCAGTACAATTTAAGGGTATCATCCACGGAGGTATTACTCCCATTATGGAGTTTTACATAAATCCGGTTATTTAATGATATGAAATCAGGATTTTGGTGTTCATGCTGGTGAACTAAGTTTACATCCTCATGGTTACGCACCCAGATGTATGGAGATTGCCACATGTATTCGGAAGCAGTGGCGGGATCGGGTTCAAGGCCGGTGTCATGCCATGTGTCTTTCATCCATACAGTTACAGCAGAAGAAGGAAATGGATTTAGTTTTACAACCCAATAATCAAAATTGCCATTATTATTGGTTACATCACCATCGTTGACAGATGATCTTCCTGTTACAATATAGCCTCCATCAGTAGTTTGATGTATGGAAGAAGCTTGTTCATCAAAACGTCCTCCCATACTTTTTTGCCATTCCATATTGCCTGCGCTACTCAACTTTACTATCCAATAATCATTATTACCATGATTGCCTGATACATCACCATCATTAGAATATGAATCACCCGCCACAATAAAACTTCCATCAAAAGTTTGCTGAATAGAAAAAACAGATTCAGTATTACTTCCACCTAAACTTTTTTGCCATTCTATATTAAGTGTACTGCTCAACTTTACTATCCAATAATCCCGATCGCCATGATTAACGGTAACATCGCCGTCATTAGAATATGATATTCCTGCTATTACATAGCCCCCATCAGTAGTTTCATGGACGGAGTTAGCTATTTCCTCATTACTTCCACCGAGGCATTTTTGCCATTCTATACCACCTATGCCACTCAATTTTACTAACCAGAAATCCCAATTGCCATGATTACCTGTTACATCACCGTCATTTGAACCTGTAAATCCTGCTACAATATAGGCTCCATCACTGGCTTGTTCGATTGAATAGGCCTTTTCTTCATTACTTCCCCCAAGGCATTTTTGCCACTCTACAATACCGGTGCTATTTAGCTTTATGATCCAGGAATCACCACCGCCATGATTACCGGTTACATCACCGTCATTTGAACTTGAAAATCCAGCCAGGATATAACCACCATCTGTGGTTTGCTGAATAGATGTTGCTTCTTCTTCACTGCTTCCACCAAGGCTTTTTTGCCACTCAATAATACCTGTACTGCTCAGCTTCACTATCCAGTAATCAGAAACATTAAGCAGTCCATGATGACCTGTTACATCACCATCATTGGAATTTGATGAGCCTGCTATAATGTAGCCTCCATCAATTGTTTGTTGAATGGAGGTAGCAACATCATCACCGCTGCCTCCGAAACTCTTTTGCCATTGTATACTACCTGTGTTGTCTAACTTTACGATCCAGAAATCATAGAGACCATGATTGCCATTTACCTGGCCGTTATTAGAATTTGAAAGTCCTGCTACAATATAACCTCCATCTATAGTTTGCCAAACGGACCTTGATCGATCATCGAAATTACCCCCCAGGCTTGTTTGCCATTGGATAGATGGGCTTTGTGCATTTGCAAATACAGAAACAAATAAAATGTAAAGAGTTATTAGCGTACGCATGGGTTAATTATTTTAAAATGAAGTGGAATTTCCTAACTCACACCACCAACTATTTGTTGCTTTGATTTTTTAACAAACAATGGCTTTTAATTTTTCTGAATTGTACAGCTTCAATATGGAGAATACAAATGTTGTGTTCATCGCATTAATACCCCTCGCCTATTTTTGTCTTGTGCAACTGGTACTTCTGCTCTTGCTATGCTAATGTAAATTAATATTTAAAGAATTGATCCTGGATACCATACTCATAGCATGTGAAAATGCTAATACCCCTGCACCTCCGCTTGCTTGTACCCATATAGATGGAGTGGTAATAACCGAAAAACTGCCTTTGTTGTAAGAAGCAGTAAAGTTTCTATTTCTTAATGGCAAAATAGCTCCTACTCCAAATATGAGTGGAGCTATAGCTGAAATTTTAAACTCCTCACGATTTACTTTAATTATGCCACCTTCATCAATTTTAATACCTACGGAAGCTTCACTATAGGCTCCTCCGC
>JBDSAQ010000548.1:0-19138 GCA_039922095.1 Ginsengibacter sp.
CGTCTTTTAAAAGAAACAAATAATATTGGAGGCAATAAAATAAAAGACAAATTGCTTCTAAAGAATGTAAAGTGCTGCTTATTTTTTTCTCAGTAAATGATTCAAAAAAAATAAAATTGATGAGTACAAAGATTATAAATAAAACAGGTATGATTAATTTGATTTTACTTAAAAAGTGTTGTCTTAATAACAAAAAAAACCAGCTCAGTAAAAGTAAACGGAATATGGAATGTAAATTATAAATAGCCACATTTTTATGCCATGGAAGATCTAAGCCAAAAGTTTTTTGATTTAGAATGAAACTAGCCACACTATTCAATAGAAAAGCTATAATAATATAATAGCAAATCGGTTTAAAATAATCTCTCTGATTTTTGAGGGGGAACATAAAACACATAGGGATTATTAAGGCCCAAACTTCCGACCAGCTAAGCAGAGTTTTTAATATTGAATACATTGATTTTATTAAGACAACCTGCTGCAAGGGCGGCTCCACATGGCCTATAGCTTACCGCAGAAAATTTTGAAGTAGTATAAGTACTAAAATAAAAGTAAGAACTATCGCTGTAAAATAATAATCTTTAATATTAATTGTTTAAAATTTCTTAAGCAAACATCAGTAATAATCAGGCACATTTAAGCTTACTATTAGCTGCATTTAGTTATATAGTTCATTGATTTGGAAAATGAGTCTTTTATGGAAGTTCTCCATTATTAATTGTTTACGGATTCATAAGTGTTATCAATACAGAAAATTAAAAACTACTTCATCTCACCCTATATAGCAACTGCTTATCTATATTTTTATAAAGGTTTATCAGTATTTTTTCCCTGGTTAGAATAATAATAATGAATGTTGTTTAACAACCTTTCAAAACAACTATTTATTGAACATTACCAATTTTGGTCGCACAAACTGCAGGGGGACAAGGTTCAGTTCTGGCGGCGCTTGTTATCGGCGGAGGAGAAGGGGCTGCAGGCGGCCTGCTTGCGGAAACCAAATAATATATGTGTTTGTTTATATCTATATAAGGTGTAAAAGTGAGGTAGTCGTAAACCACTTTATGACCAAGAGCATCGAAAACCAGATCTTTCAATTGATTTGTAGTAAACACATTATTACCAAATATGGCCGTTCCGTTAATTTTTTTTGAAAACTTTTCGGTTTTTACTAACTCGTTAGGAACTGAATCAAAATAGTAACCTGAATTCGTGAGAGCATAACAAACGACATTCATATGTCTGCTTGTTTTTTTTAAACTTATAGTATTAAATTGAAGAATAATATTTTCAATATGATTAGATGTATCCAGCCATTTATCCACAGTTGAAGTATCACAAGTGAGAACGTGCATTTTTTGATTAACAGAACAGGAGTAAAATAAAACAATACATGCTAATAATAAAGCTAACCTCTGTAATGGTGAAATATATGAGTTAAAATTTTTCGGGGTTTTGATGTTAAAATAAATCATAGTTTAAGTTTATAGAGTGATGGTAATAAGTCCCATTTATTTTAAGAGTTGGTATTCGTAAATCTACATAAATCTTTATGTTTTAATTTAGTTTTCCTTTTTATTTCAGGTGATAAGTATTAATATTTTAAAAAAACTTTCTTACGGCAGATATTTATCAAGTTTATTAGGTAACAGGTAAACTACCGGAGTGATGATAAAAATGGCAATGCTGATCTGTGGAAAAAAAGGCGAGATAGCCGAAGCAATAGCGTAAACAATAGGGGAAAGTAAAAATAATACTGAGGCTTCTCTTCGTACTTCAGCAGGTATTTCTCTATGTAGCAACGAAGCTTTTTTTATGCCATATATCCATTGAAAATATAAGGTAAGATTACAAAGGGAAAGATTTAAGGCATATATAATTATGGCATACCATTTTAAGGTATTTGCTGCAAGTATTCGTGTGCTAAAGGGAACAAGACATACAACAAGATAAAATAGAACACCAAGGAAAATAAAGAACCGGTCTGTTTTACCAATATATTCAAACATCATCCGGTGCCCAAACCACATTATGCCTAATACAACAAAACTAATAACATAACAAAGCAAACTCTGCCACGAATCATGTAAGGATAGTACAAAATCATTCCAGCTATTTCCTTTCATTTTTTCGGGCAGATGCAGTTCTATTGCTAAAATGGTCATTGCTACGGCGAAAATGCCATCTCCCAATGCCTCCAGTCTTCCGGATGCCATTGATAATTTATGCTTATCAGTATTCATTTGCCTAAGCTAAAAACCTATTTATAATTTAAAAGATCATCATATAAGTAGAAGAATTTCCCCATAAATATAACGTGAATACTCTTCGGCATATGAGGTTTAATCAGGGATTTTTTAGTGGCATAATTTTAGTTTAACACCATAAAACAAAATTATATTTTATGACAACAACAAACGATAAACTTGTAGACGTATTAAACGACCTGATACAAATAAATAATGACCGGGTTAATGGTTATGAAAAGGCCTCAGAAGAAACAAAAGATAAAGATGTAGATCTTCAGGCAATTTTTGCCAAGATGGCCGATGACAGCAGGGGTTATGCTGCAGAATTAACACAGGAAGTTAGAAGTTTAGGTGGAACACCTGATACCGGTACCACAAATAGCGGGAAGTTATACCGTGTATGGATGGACGTTAAAACATTGTTTACGGGTAAAGATCGCCAGGCGATCTTAGAAAATTGCGAATTTGGTGAGGATGCTGCACAAAAAGCATATCGGGCCGCTTTGGCATCAGATGCGGAGATAAGTGCAGATACACGTCAACTAATTACAGATCAGCAGGAATCTTTAAAAACGGCTCATGATCTAATTAAAAAATATAGAGATGCACATAAGGCGATGAATAATTAAGATTTTGCTTTCCTCTGTTTGTAAGCCCAATTTAAATGTTGGGCTTTTTTTTAAGTTTAAAGGAGGCACTTAGCAATTTACTACAATTGGTTGCCTCACTTATAATTAATATATTTGCTTATATGGAGAATGTAGAGAATATGGAGTATAATACTACCAGAAATCATTTGGTTATACGGGAATATGGCCGTCATATTCAAAAGATGGTAGAATATCTGCTCACACTCGAAGATAGAGAAAAGCGTCAGCGCAATGCCTATGCTTTAATTGAACTTATGGGATTTTTAAATCCTCATTTAAAAAATGTTGAAGATTTCAGGCACAAATTATGGGATCATCTTTTTTTGATCAGCGATTTTAAGCTTGATGTAGAAAGTCCTTACCCAATACCAACCAGGGAAACACTAAAAGCCAAACCTCATGCTTTGCCTTATCCAAAAAGGTATCCCAGGTACAATCACCTCGGAAAAAATATTGAAATTGTAATAGACAAAGCATTAAAAGAAGAAGACGCCGAAAAACGACAGGGCTTTGCTAATGCCATTGCTTATTATATGAAGCTTACTTACAGCAACTGGCATAAAGAACTGGTGCATGATGATAACATTCAAACCGAGCTTGCTGCTATTACACAGGGTGAATTGGAATTCAATAACCGTCCTTTTGTAAAACATAGAACAGATAACAGGCCGGATGATGATTATGGCGGAGGCAAATACCGGAAAAGTTTTAGCTCTAGAAATAATAACCGCTCAAACCAGGGAAGAGATAGCCGTGATAACAGGAATAATAACCGCAATAAATTTAAGAAAAGGTATTAACTGCAACTGTGAATTATTTATAAACCCTGGCATTTATTGTCAGGGTTTTATTTTTGTTTATTTTTCAGCCCTTAAAATATTATATTAAATGGCATCATTTGAAGTAAGGGGAGGAAAAAAACTAAAAGGTGAAATAACTCCGCAGGGGGCCAAAAATGAGGCCCTTCAAATTATTTCTGCTGTTCTGTTAACTTCAGAAAAAGTAACCATACATAACATTCCCGATATATTAGATGTGAATTTTCAAATTGAATTGTTAGGGGAATTAGGGGTGAAAATAAACAGATTTTCCAGGTATAGCTGCACGTTTCAGGCTGATGATATTGATATAGAATATTTTAAAAGCAAAGCTTATCAAAAGAAAAGTGGCCGTTTGCGTGGCAGTGTGATGTTGGCTGGCCCTATGCTGGCAAGATTTAAAAAAGCATTTATTCCTAAGCCAGGGGGCGACAAAATTGGCCGTCGCAGATTAGACACTCACATAAATGGATTCGAAAAGCTCGGGGCTAAAATTTCTTATGATCCTGATGATGCTTTCTTTAAAATAAATTCAGAAGAATTAAGAGGGGCAGATATACTGCTTGATGAACCGAGTGTTACCGGTACCGCCAACATATTGATGGCCTCAGTAATGGCCAATGGGACCACTACTATTTATAACGCAGCCTGTGAGCCTTATATTCAGCAACTATGCAGAATGTTGCAGCGCATGGGTGCAAAAATTGAGGGTATCACCAGCAATAAACTAATGATAGCTGGTGTGGAATCATTATGTGGTACTGAACATACTATACTGCCCGACATGATTGAAGTCGGATCATTCATAGGCCTTGCCGCAATGACACAAAGTGATATTGTTATTAAGAATGCCGGCATTGAACATTTGGGAATGATACCGGATAAATTTCAACAGCTTGGTATTAAATTGAATTTTAAGGGTGATGATATACATATTCCTGAACAGGAAATTTATGAGATTCAAACATTTTTAGATGGCTCAGTACTTACTATCAATGATGCACCCTGGCCGGGTTTTACGCCGGACCTGATAAGTATCGTTTTGGTTATAGCCACTCAAGCCAGGGGCAGTGTGCTTATTCATCAAAAAATGTTTGAGAGCAGGTTATTTTTTGTAGATAAGATAATTGAAATGGGTGCAAGAATAGTGCTGTGCGATCCCCACAGGGCTGTAGTGGTTGGTTTGGAAAGAGAGCATTCCTTAAGAGGAATAGTAATGAGCAGCCCCGATATACGGGCTGGTGTAGCATTACTTATTGCTGCATTAAGTGCAAATGGCAAAAGCACAATTCAAAATATTGAACAAATTGACAGGGGATACCAGAACATTGATGAGCGATTAAAAAGTTTAGGTGCTGATATAACAAGGCTTCCTTAGTAAAATAGAATTAATTGTCTGAGACCAGTATCAATTGTCATAAGTCCAAAAGTCAGTAGGTGTCAGGCATAAGAAAAAATTATAATTCGGCAATCGTAATGACAATTGACTAAATGACTAATGACTTATCAATGAGATTAGGACTGCAAAAAACAAAAGATGGATAAAGAATATCAAAAGATGATCATTATTACTGCACCATCCGGAGCAGGTAAAACTTCTATAACAAGGCATCTTCTTAAATCGTTCCCTATATTAGCTTTTTCCGTATCAGCAGCTACCAGAAGACCGAGAGCAGATGAAAAAAATGGAGTTGATTATTATTTTATTCCTATTGAAGAATTTAAACAAAAAATTTTAGAGCATGAATTTGTTGAATGGGAAATAGTGTATGAGGGAAAATATTATGGCACCTTAAAATCAGAGCTAAAACGTATCTGGAAAAGTGGCAAAATCCCGGTAATGGATATTGATGTAAAGGGTGCTATTCATGTGCAAAGGGAATATCCTGTAAATTCTCTTTTTATTTTTATTGAGCCACCATCAATTGAAGAATTAAAAAAGCGTTTGCAAACCCGTGGATCAGAAACATTAGAATCGCTTAATGCCAGGATTAATAAATCTTCGTTCGAATTATCATTTAAAAATAATTTCGAAAATATAATAGTAAATACTGACCTGCAAAAAGCCTGTGCAGAAGCTGAAGCAATTGTTAGCAGCTTCATTAATAAATAATAATTTTCAGTTGATTCATTTATTTATTTTTGTTATATGGATTGGACGGCGCTTATAGCAATGGCATTGGCTTTATTACTAATAGGATTTTTCTCCGGTATTGAAATGGCATTTATTTCAGCCAGTAAATTATCAGTGGAATTAAAAAAGAAACAGGGAAGTTATAGTGGCCGCATTTGGGCTGCATATATGGAAAAGCCGGCACGGTTTATCGGCACAACTTTAATTTCTCTCAATATCTTACTTGTTGTATATGGCTTGTTTTGGAGCGATATTCTCGAAGGATTTTGGAATTTTTTGAGAATCAGAAATTTCTACATTAAACTATTGGTTGAAACATGTGCCTCTACATTTATCCTTCTTTTTTTTGAATTTATTTTTAAAGCTTTTTTCAGGGCAAAAGGCAATGTAATAATCAGCAGCAGCATTATTACTTTTATTGTGCAATTTTTTTATTCAATATTCGCATGGATAGCTGCTTTTTTTGTAGATATGGCTGAATGGATGCTGAAGTATATTTTTAATGTAAAACTATCGAATAAAAAAGAGTTTTTTAGCAAAATTGATCTTGAGTATTTTATTCAACAAAGTAACGCACATGATACTGAAGATAACACTGAGATGAATAATGAATTATTTGAAAACGTGTTATCTTTCTCCGACGTAAAAGTGAGAGAATGCCTTATACCCAGAAAAGAAATTGAAGCTATAGAAATCAATGCTTCTCCTGATGTTGTTAAGGGTCGTTTTATTGAATCAAAACTCTCTAAGCTGGTAGTGTACCAGGGGAATATTGATAATATACAGGGCTACATCCACCAGTTAGATATGTTTAAAAACCCGGTAAATATTAACTCAATATTATTGCCTATACCTACCATACCGGAAAGCATGAGCGCTAATGCCTTAATAAGTAAATTTAGTAAAGAGCGAAAAAGCATTGCATGGGTGGTTGATGAGTTTGGAGGTACTGCCGGTATTGTAACTATGGAAGATCTTTTAGAAGAGATATTCGGTGATATAAAAGATGAATATGATGCCCCTGAAGATTTTGTAGATAAGCAGCTTTCTGCAAATGAATTTATTTTTAGCGGAAGGCTGGAGCTGGATTATATTGCTGATAAATATGAGCTGAGTTTTAGAACTAATGATGAGACAGGCACTCTTTCCGGTTATATTATTAGCCAGCATGAGCAAATCCCCAAACAAAAAGACCGCATTATAATTGACGATTATGAATTTGATATTTTAAATGTTAGTGAAACAAGAATTGAAACCGTTAAAATGAAGGTGCTGAAATAAATGTAAAATCCAGGGCGCATCGCACATTATATATCATACATCGTACATCCTCCATGGTTATTGCCGTTAATACTGATTACTTTTTAAAGGCATACCAGCAGGATTATTTAAAGTTTATTTACGGGTGTTTCAACAGGATTGCAAAACAGCAACCTCAGCATACATTCATCTTTATAGCCAATACTCCCTTTGATATTTCTTTTAATTTTTCGAACAATAGCGCTCTGATAGTGGTGCCTGGGTTTAAGGCTATCTCCGGTATTTTGTATAAAATAAAATTGGCCTGTATTTTAAAACAATACAAGGCAGACGTTTTGCTAAATTCTGATGGTTTTTTTACACTGTTTACAAAAATTCCTCAATGTGCTATTGTGTACTATCCCCATTGTTTATCCAACAAGGATTTTATAAAAAAGAATCATTTATTTGTCTACAAAAAATTTATGTTCCGGTTTTTGAAACAAGCAAAAGTAATCGTAACAGAATCTCAGGTATCAAAAAAATATATTAGTCAACATTATAAAACTGGCTTTCAAAAAATTGATGTTATATATAATAGCATATCAGATTCTTTTGCCGTAATTGAGTGGCAGGAAAAAGAAAAAATTAAAGCAGAATATGCCGGCGGAAATGAATATTTTGTTTTTAAAGGTGATACGTTATCACAAAATATTTTATTGAATTTGCTCAAAGCTTTTTCTCATTTTAAAAAATGGCAGAAGAGCAGCATGCAATTGTTAATTCTAAATAAAAATAATTTAGACAATGGCTTTATTGAAAGCTTGAAATTATTTAAATATAGAAAAGAGATAAAGCTTTTAAATAACTTGCCCGGAGATGAATTAGAAAAGGTTATTAGTGGCTCGTATTGTATGATATACTTTCCATTGTGTGAAAACTTTGAGATTATTCCCCTGATGGCGATGGGTTATAGTATCCCGGTAATCACAAGCAGTACAGAGGCAATGCAGGAAATATTTAATGATGCAGCCTTGTATTGCAACTATAATGATTATTCAGATATTGCTGAAAGACTGATCAGTATTTTTAAAGATGAAAAATTAAGGCAGCATTTAATTGAAAGAGGAAGAGAAGAGATTCAGAAATATAATTTGGAAAAAGTAAGTGATATGCTTTGGTGTAGTCTTTTAAAAGCAGGCTCTTAATTCCTTAACCTTTACTGCTAAAATAACCTGCTATATTTGACTTATCAATTAAAGTTATGATTCAATCAACAATAAAGATAGATGTACTTCTTGATCCCAATAAAATACCTGAGCAAATAAGCTGGAGTGCAACTGATAGTAATACAAACATGGCGCAAAAAGCAAAAGCAATGAGTGTTGCTTTTTGGGACGGAGCTGATAAAACTGCATTACGTATTGACTTGTGGACAAAAGACATGATGGTAGATGAAATGGCTGATTTTTATTTTCAAATGTTTTCTGCAATGGCTGACACTTTTGAAAGATCAACACAGCAAAAAGAATTAAGCATTGATATTAAAAATTTTGCAAAGCAGTTTCAAAAAAAATTTATGAAATTACAGTTGCAGAAAGAGGAGTGAGATAAACATAGCCTCTATCAAAACATTAAAAATTTAAACAATAAAGTATGCCTTTGGAAGAAAAAGTAATGACAGAACTGAAAGCCGCTATGCTGGCTAAAGATGAGAAGTCGTTGCGCTCATTAAGAGCAATAAAAGCTGCCATTCTAAATGCGAAAACCGCAGAAGGCGCCGGAGGTATGATAAGTGAATCTGATGAAATAAAATTGCTCCAAAAGCTGGTGAAGCAAAGAAAAGACTCATTCGAGATATTTGAACAGCAAAAACGTGATGATCTTGCTAAAAAAGAAAAAGAAGAAATTGAAATAATAGAAAAATTTCTTCCTGAACAATTAGATGTGGAGAAACTTAAAGAGATTATTGAAGGTATAATAAAACAAACCGGGCTGTCTGCCCCTGCAGATATGGGCAAAGTTATGGGCCTGGCTAATAAGCAGCTATCCGGTAAAGCGGATGGCAAAACAATTGCAGGAATAGTAAAAGATTTACTTGCTGCAAAATAGGGCAATTCAATATCAGTCTAAATCCAAAATATATCGCTCTTTATTCTCAGTGTTAATCGTAAAAATAATACATCGGTTATGTTAATAGACATTATATTTATTTTGGTACTAATAATGGCTGTATTCAGGGGAATGAGTAAAGGATTTGTTCTTGGTATTGTCTCTTTTTTTGCTATAATTATTGGGTTGGCCGCAGCCTTAAAGCTTTCTGTTGTTGTGGCTGGTTATTTAAAGCATAGTGTTATTGCTTCTACAAAATGGTTACCGCTTATATCTTTTATTTTAGTACTGATAGTGGTTTTAATATTAGTTGGATTATTGGCCCGGTTGATTAAAAAAACCCTGCAGTTTGCCATGCTTGGCTGGCTAGATAGTCTTGGGGGTATAATTTTATATATATGCCTCTACACAATAATCTTTAGTATTTTTTTGTTTTATGCTGATAAGCTAATGTTACTAAAAGTGAATGTTATGGCTAATTCAAAAACATATCCATACATTGCGCCATGGGGACCTAAAGTGATTGATAGCCTGGGGAAAGTTATTCCAATATTTAAAAATATGTTTATTGCATTAGAAGGGTTCTTTGAACAACTGGCAAAAAAAGCTGCTTAATAAAGGAGTTATTATGTTATTATTTGATTTTTTTTTTGCATAGAAACAGTAATTTTAATACAAAATAGATTATTGGTTAAGGTACACGTTAATCATATAAATGAATTACGAAATAAAACAGCACGGTAAATTTAAATACATTGAAGAGGGTGAAGGAGAACCTATGGTATTGCTGCATGGTCTTTTTGGGGCTTTGAGTAACTTTCAATACCTGGTAGCTCACTTTAAAAAAACAAACAAGGTAGTAGTACCTATGTTACCACTTTTCGAGTTAGACCTGCTGCATACCTCAGTAGGAGGGTTAAAAAAATTCGTAAACAGGTTTATTGAAACACGGGATTATAATAATATTCATTTAATTGGAAACTCGCTTGGTGGCCATGTTGCTCTTGTACACATTTTAAGCCACCCTGAAAGAATAAAATCATTAACGCTTACAGGCAGTTCTGGTCTTTTTGAAAATGGGATGGGAGATAGTTATCCCAAGCGTGGTGACAAAGAGTATATAAGAAAAAAAACGCAGCTTACTTTTTACAACCCTGCTATGGCAACAGATGAACTGGTGAATGAATGTTTTGAAATTACAAATAACAGAATAAAAGTTATTAAAATAATTGCTCTTGCAAAATCAGCCATAAGAAATAACCTGGGAGATGAGTTGAAAAATATAAAACAGCCCACCTGTTTGATATGGGGAAATAATGATACCATTACTCCCCCATTCGTAGCTAAAGAGTTCAATAAATTAATTCCCAATAGTGAGCTGCATTTTATTGATAAATGTGGTCATGCTCCCATGATGGAAGTTCCTGATGAGTTTAACAGGATATTAAGTGGCTTTATTGCCAAAATAAAAACTCCATTTGCAACAGTTATCTAAAATTTGCTGTCTATTTATTGGAATAATCTACACTTGTTTACTAAAAAGCATAGCGAAACCTAATTTAAGTTTAAATGTTAGCGGTTGAATTAAATAATAACAATATACCTCATTTGGAGTTGCACGATACTGTTGCAAAAGCTTTGCAGCTGTTTAGCGATTTTAAAGTATCTCACCTGCCCGTTCTTGATGAAGAAAAATTTGTTGGTCTTATAAGCGAAGAAGATTTATTAGACGTACATAATAAAAATATGGAAATTGAGCTTTTGCAAAGAGATTTTATTGCCGCATCCATTTATGAGAATGATCATTTTTTAAAGGCAGTAAACATCAGTAACCAATTTCAAACAACTATAATACCTGTAATAAATTTTGATAAGGAATTAATTGGCACTATTTCAAGCCAGACACTACTTAAAGCCCTAGGTCATTTTTCCGGTTCAGAGGAGATAGGCGGAATAATAGTTTTAGAAATGGAAAAGAATCAATTTACTATTTCAGAATTAAGCAGGATTGTAGAAAGTAACGGGGCCCAGGTACAACATTTAAACACTTCTCTTCAACCTGATACCGGCCTTTTAAGAGTTACTATACAAGTAAATAAAAAGGATTTGTCTGCGCTTGTTGCTTCTTTTGAGAGATATGAATATAGTGTTATTCATTACTTTGGGGAAGAAAAATTTGAAAACGAAATACACAGCAATTACCGTCATTTGATGAACTATCTTGATATTTAATAAAACTTACTACGCTTTAAAATGAATTAAATTTACATTCACGCCATGCGTGTAAATCTGTATAATAATTTTGAAATCTGCAGAACATCTTTCGATTGTAGCTGGTAAGTTGGTACTTGTATTGTTTCTTTCCTGCCTGTATTTATTTTCATTTACACAAAAAAATGATATTATTATAGAAGATCCGGTTTTACCTCAGGTCAATTCCGGTATTAAAGCTCCGGGGTGGCTTAACTTACGAAATATAGTAATAACAGGAAATAAAAAAACAAAGGATTATATTATTAAAAGAGAAATGGGGATACTGCCCGGGGATTCCGTTTTAATATCAACTCTTACTGATAGACTGAAAAAAATAAGGCAATACATTTACAATACAACCCTTTTTGTTACTGTGAAGGTGGAGCCTATCCTGCTAAATGCCTTTGAATTTGATATTATAGTTACAGTCAAAGAAAGATTTTATATTTTCCCATTACCTCAGTTTCAGTTAGTTGACAGATCTTTTGATGAATGGCTTGTAAAATATAAAGGAAGCTTCAGCAGGGTGAACTATGGTATAAAATTCGTTCATTACAATGTATCAGGACGTAAAGATCAGTTTAGACTTAATCTTATAAATGGATATACAAGAAATATTTCGGCTTCGTATAACGCACCCTATTCAAATGCCAAATTAACTGAAGGGTTTTATGTAGATGCAGGTTTTTCACAATCAAAAGAAATAGCTTACAAAACAAATTATGATAATAGTTTTGGTTACTTTAAAAATGATGGCTTTGTGAGAGATTACTGGTATATAAACGGAGGATACACCATTAGGAAAGCTATTAAAAAGATGCAAACCATTAGTGTTGGTTATTCGCATACCCAGGTTTCCGATACTATAATATCTAATAACTTTAATCCGCATTATTTCAATAATAATACTCCCAGTCAGGGGTTTATTGATTTTGCATATACGGTAAAATATACTGATGTAAATAATATTTTGTATCCTCTTGAAGGCATATCAGGATTTATCAGTTTACAAAAGCGGGGCTTTGGCCTTACGGGAGGTATAAACATGTTCTCGATAGAAGGACAATACAATAAGTTCATTGATCTTGGCAAAAAATGGTACACCAGTATGCAATTTGCGGGCAAAATTAAATTACCATTTGAGCAGCCGTTTATTAACCAAAGGGCACTTGGTGACAGAAATACATTTTTAAGAGGATTAGAATATTATACAATAGACGGGGTGGCATTTAGTACTGCTAAATTTAATTTAAAAAGAGAGATTTTAAATTTTACAATACCCACTTTTTTTAAATCAAAAACCTACAATAAAATTCCGTTTAAGTTTTATGCCAAAGCCTTTACTGATTTTGGATATGTATACTCCAAAGAAAAACCTGCAACGAGATTAAATAATAAATTATTATCTACAGCAGGCGTTGGCGTTGATATACTTACTTTATATGATATTCACATTCGGTTTGATTATAGTTTAAATCAATTAGGCAAAAAACAACTTGCCGTAAATAACAGGTCAGGGTTTTGAGTAAACATTAAAAGAATTTTTATAAACTATCTATGCGAATAGCTATATACAGCCGGGGATTAGAGACGAGTCAGCATCATGATATAAAACTGTTGCTGGATGAGTTGACTGCTTTTAAAATTATGCCGGTTATTTATCAGAATTTTTTTAATCAATTTTATTCCGCAATAAAAATTCCTGATAAATACCTAACCTTTAATTGTGCAGAAGATCTCGATGAAGATATTGATTGCATTATAAGCCTGGGCGGTGATGGTACCTTATTAGATACTGTAACATTTGTACAGGATAAAGGTATACCGGTATTAGGGATTAATTATGGACGCCTTGGTTTTTTAGCCAGTATAGGAAAAGACGAATTACACAGCGCAGTAAATGCCTTGGTTAACAGAACCTATGTACTGGATAAAAGAACTTTACTTCACCTGGATGCAAATATGCCTCTGTTTAATAAAGTTCCGTATGCTTTAAATGAAGTGACTATACATAAAAAAGACACTTCGCCAATGATTAAAATTCATACTTATTTAAACGGAGAATTTTTAAACACCTACTGGGCAGATGGTTTAATTGTGGCCACACCCACAGGTTCTACTGGTTATTCGCTTAGCTGTAACGGGCCTGTTATTTTCCCGGACTCTGCAAGTTTTGTAATTACGCCTGTGTCTCCGCATAATTTAAATATAAGGCCTATAGTAGTTCCTGATGATAACATCATTTCATTTGAAATAGAAGGAAGAACAGATGGGTTTCTTTGCACACTTGACAGCAGAAGAGAACTTGTAGATAAAGATGTTCAACTGGCAATTAAAAAAGAAACATTCAGTATGAATCTTGTAAGGCTTAATGAAAATAATTTCTTACAAACCCTCCGCAATAAGCTATCATGGGGCCTTGATAAAAGAAATTAGTGCTTTCCCAAAAAGACTAAGGGAAACTATAAACATTTTAAAGCTTTAACACCAAATAAACTTTACTATTTTTCGTTTACATCAACAATTCCTTACTTTGCAAGCAGCATGAAAAAATTATTAATACTTTTTTGCGCAGCAGTTTGTGGTGGTGATATTTTTACTGCTGCAGCGCAGGATCAATATGTACAGGAAGGAGAATTCGGAATAACCGCCGGGGCTGCTCATTATTTTGGTGATCTTAATAACAGGGCTGCAGTTAACCGGCCTAAGCCTGCAGTGGGCATTTTTTTTAGAAAACAATTTGGGAATTATACAGGAGTGCGGGTGGCAGCACATTTTGCCCAATTAGGATACAGCGATATTTATAGTAAAAATGAATTTCAACAGAGACGGAACTTAAGCTTTAATACAAATATTTTTGAGCTTGCCTTGCAGGGTGATTTTAATTTTTTCAAATTTCTGCCTAATGATCCTGATTATACTTTTACCCCTTACATCACTTTTGGAGTAGGTATTTTTAGCTACGATCCTTATGCATATTATAATGGGACGAAAAACTATTTACGTCCCTTAAATACTGAAGGGCAAACTTTTTATAAAAACAGAACAGCATATAGTTCTATGGCGTTATGTTTCCCGATAGGCGCAGGAGTTAAATATAATATCTCAGAGAATTTAAATTTATCTTTCGAGATTTCTCATCGTTTTACGGGCACTGATTACCTTGATGATGTGAGCACAACCTATATTGGCATAGATAAATTCCCTGCTCCAAATGGCCAATTATCGCTAGCCGCAATTTTACAGGACCGCTCATTTGATAAAGGCCAGCCTATTGGTGTAGAAGGCCGTCAAAGAGGATGGAGCAAGCAAAAAGATCAGTATATTTTTGCAGAAATAGGCCTTTCATTTGGCCTCACTTCTTACCGTTGTCCAACGGCTAAATAATAATTTATTTTTTTTGGTGAACACCTCCTAATAATATTTGCCCTACCGGAAATATTGTAACTATTTATTACTTTTACTTCAAAGTCAGGCTTTACGCCTGACTTTGGGTTTAACTGGTATACATGAGTCTCAAAAGTAAAATTGATATACAAAAAATACCCCGCCATGTTGCAATAATTATGGATGGAAATGGAAGATGGGCAACTGAAAAAGGTGAGGATAGACTTTTCGGGCATTTCCATGGTGTAGAAAGCGTAAGAAATATCGTAGAAGGCTGTGCAGAATTGGGCATAGACTATCTTACACTTTATGCATTTAGTACTGAAAACTGGGATAGGCCACACCAGGAAGTTACCGGCCTGATGGAGCTATTGGTAGAAACTATAAGGCAGGAAGTGGAAACTCTTAATAAAAATAATATAAGGCTCTACGTAATTGGAAACTTTGAAATGCTGCCTATTTCAGCGAGAAAAGAATTGAACGAAGCTATTGCTGAGACTGAAAAAAATACCGGATTAGGCCTTATAATGGCATTAAGCTACAGCAGCCGCTGGGAGCTCACCAATGCAATGCAACAAATAGGCTATGATGTAAAATCAGGGATGCTTGAGCCTAAAGATATAACTCAGGACACTTGGCAAAAATATTTGTGCACAGGAAAATTTCCAGATCCTGAATTGATGATAAGAACCAGTGGAGAATATCGTATAAGCAACTTTTTATTATACCAGTTAGCCTACGCAGAACTATATTTTACTGATACGCTGTGGCCGGATTTTAGAAAAGAGAATTTATATGAGGCCATTTTGGAGTATCAGAAAAGAGAAAGACGCTTTGGAAAAACAGGCCAGCAAATTAAAAATGAAACAGAGTTAATACCTTAATCTTACATTCCCCCAATTTTAGCTGAAATTATAATTCTAATACTGCTTTAGCGAATACATACCCCTATAGCATATTAGCACTATTTAACAAATACTTTTAATAATTGAAACTAACTTGCCCGCTCACTAAAATTAATTTGATGCTTAATATTTACAAGACTTTTTTTCTTATTGGCATCACTTCATTTATCAGAATCACAGCATTTTCGCAAATTATTTCAGATACTTCTCCACCAGTTTCAGTTAATGTAGAACTCGAGCAAATTTTTAATGCAAAAACACCGAAAGAATATACAATTGCAGATATTAAAGTCACAGGTACTCAATCATTCGATCAAAATCTTATAGTTTCTATTTCAGGGCTTGCAGTAGGTGATAAAGTAATGATACCTGGTGCTGATAATTTCAGCAGGGCTATTAATAATCTATGGAAACAAAATCTTATATCAAACGTAGAGATTTATTTTACCAGGTTAGTGGATAAAAATTTATCTGTAGAAATAAATATAACCGAGCGGCCCAGGTTATCAGCGTTTAAATTTAAAGGTATAAAAAAAGGTGAATCAGAGGATCTTACTACCAAGACGGGGCTTATTAAAGGTCGTGTAGTTACCGAGAATATGAAAAGAACGGCTATTGATAATATAAGAAATTTTTATGTAGATAAGGGGTTTCGCAATATTAATGTAACTGCTATGGAAGTTAAGGATAATGCAGCGCCCAATGCACTTTTGCTCACTTTTATTATTGAGAAAAAAGGGAAGGTAAAAATTAACGAGATAAACTTTGCCGGCAATGATAATGTGGCGGATATTAAACTTAAAAAGCAAATGAAGGGTACAAAGGAAATGAGTCGTTTTACCTTATATCCTTCTAAAACAATTAATCCTTATACTGATAAAATTAATAAGCTGAGCTTTAATGAATACCTGAAACAAAATGGATATTTATCAGGCACTAAAACAAAAGAATTATTAGATCCTTATTTCCGTTTTAAACTGCTCACCTCTTCCAAATTTAATGATAAAAAATATGTGGAAGATAAAGATAAGATACTTGATTACTATAACTCTTTAGGCTTTAGAGATGCTGTAATTGCTGCTGATACACAATATTACAATACTGCTGGCAACATGAATGTGGCGATAAAATTAAATGAAGGGAGAAGATATTATTTTGGAAATATTACATGGAGGGGAAACACAAAATATTCTGACTCGATATTAAATGTTATACTGGGAATTAAGAAAGGAAGTGTTTATAACGTTGAAACCCTTAATAAAAAATTGGGTAAGCAGATGTCACAGGAAGGTGGGGATATTAGCAGTTTATACCAGGATGACGGGTATTTATTTTTTAGGATAGACCCGGTAGAAACTGCTGTTTATAACGATACTATTGATCATGAGATACGTGTTGTTGAGGGGCCGCAGGCTACTATTGGCAAAGTGGACATTACAGGTAATGATAAAACAAAAGACTTTGTTATCAGGAGGGAGTTGAGGACTATTCCTGGTGAAAAATTTAGCCGTGCGGATTTGATCCGCACACAAAGAGAGCTTTCGCAATTAGGTTTTTTTAATCCTGAAAAAATAAACCCCAATATTGTTCCGAATGCAGATAACGGCACCGTGGATATTACCTGGGGGCTCGAAGAAAAGTCTTCTGATCAGCTTGAGCTTTCCGCAGGCTTTGGTGGGGGTATTGGTTTAACAGGAACTTTGGGCGTAACCTTTAATAACTTTTCTATAAATAAAATTTTTAAGAAAACTGCATGGTCACCGCTGCCAACTGGTAATGGCCAAAAATTAAGCATGAGGGTGCAAAGTAATGGTAAAGCATATCGCACTTATAATTTTTCATTTACAGAGCCATGGCTCGGCGGCAAAAGGCGTAATTCATTTACCATTAGTTATTATGATACAAAGTATTCTAATGCTTATGATCCTTACACCGGAAGGTATTCCCGTCTATTTGCAGATTCATCATTTGTAAAAACCACAGGCTTTGGAGTTTCTCTGGGAAAACAATTAAAATGGCCTGATGATTATTTTTCGTTGGTATATGGAGTAAATCTTCAGCAGTATAAGTTGAAGAATTATGATATTTTTCCTGGCTTAAGAAATGGTAATTCAACTAATATTAATTTAAAAGTTACACTTGCAAGAAGTTCTGCAGGCCCCAATCCGATATTTCCTACAAGTGGCTCAACTTTTAGTTTAAGCGGACAATTTACTCCGCCATATTCTTTGTTCAGGAGTGCATCTTATTATGATAATCCTGTGTCACAATATAAGTTAGTTGAGTATCATAAGGAACGTTTTAATGCTGAATGGTATGTACCTATAGGCAATGCACGCGGAGCCGAAAAAAACAAGCAATTCATTTTAAAGGCCGCTGCTAAATATGGATTTATTGGCAGGTATTCTACTAAAACAGCAATATCTCCATTTGAGCGTTTTCAGTTAGGAGATGCAGGCTTAAGTAATAATTTCGCATTACTCGGTTATGATATTATAGCTCACCGTGGCTATCCTGTTTATGATAATTCAAATCCAAAAATTAACCCCGATCAATCAAGCGCCAGGGAATTTTTTACTATTTTCAATAAGTATACTTTAGAGTTGCGATATCCGTTCAGTACAAGTGCAAGCAGTACTATTTATGGGCTAACATTTTTTGAGGCGGCTAATGGCTGGTTTAAATTTCAGGATTATAATCCTTTTAAGCTTCGGCGCTCTGCAGGTGTAGGTATGCGTTTCTTTTTACCAATGTTTGGCTTGCTTGGGTTTGATTATGGTGTTGGTCTGGATAGAATTACACCTGGTGGTGGACTTAAGTCTGCAGCAAAATTCACCTTTATGCTGGGCCAGGAACCAGAATAATTTTAAAAAATGTTACATGATAAAGAAGTTAGTTTTATCCGGTCTGTTTGCTGTTTCGATTATATGTTCAATATATGCACAGCGTTATGCGGTGATTGATTCTAAATATATTTTAGAAAAATTGCCTGAGTATAGAGAGGCCCAGAAAAAGCTTGATCAGTTCAGCCAGCAATGGCAGCAGGAAATTGATAAGAAATCTGCTGACCTTGATAAAATGTATAAGGATTATGATGCAGAACAGGTTATGTTGAGTGATGATTTGAAGAAAAAAAGAGAAGATGAATTATTTAATAAAGAAAAAGAATTAAGAGACCTGCAGAAAAAAAGATATGGCTACGAAGGGGATATTTTTAAAAAAAGGCAGGAGCTTATTAAACCTATACAGGATAGAGTTTATAACGCAGTGCAAAGGTTAGCTGTTGCAAAATCTTATGATTTTATTCTTGATAAAAGTGAAGGTATTACTGTTATCTTTGCCGACCCAAAACTGGACAGGAGCGATGATGTGTTGAGAGAATTGGGTGTTA
>JBDSAQ010000549.1:0-4225 GCA_039922095.1 Ginsengibacter sp.
ACTCATAGAAATAAAGCTATAACGCGTTATAATAATGAATCAGTGGTAGAAGTTATAATAATATCCGATGGTCTCCGCTTACTTAATTTCCTGAAGTTGTCTCTGTATCCAATTATTGATTTTATCCTCAAAAATTTGCAGCGGCATAGCGCCATCTTTCAGTACTTCATCGTGAAAGGAACGGATATTAAAATCTTTGCCCAATGCCTTTTGTGCTTTGCTGCGCATCTCCAGTATTTTTAGCTCGCCAATTTTATAAGACAATGCCTGGCCGGGCATAGCAATATATCGTTCTACCTCCTGTATTGCACCTGCTTCTGTTATTGGCTCGTTATCTAAACTATATTGTATGGCCTGTTCCCTCGTCCAGCCTTTGTGGTGCATGCCTGCATCTACCACAAGGCGGATCGCTCTGTGAATCTCTCCATACAATTGACCAAGATGCTGATAAGGATCAGTGTACAATCCAAGTTGTGATCCCAGGCTTTCGGCATACAAGCCCCAGCCTTCCACATAAGCGCCATAATTGCCCACCTTTTGAAACCCCGGTACACTGCGGTTTTCCATTTGCAGCGATATCTGGTAATGATGGCCGGGAATGGCTTCATGCAAAAAAAGATCTTCCATGCGCCAGTTAGCATATTTTGCAGCGTCAAGAACCGGAAAATAAAATATACCCGGACGTGAACCATCCGGCGTGCCTTGCATATAATGTGCAGCCGATGAAGCCGCCCGGTATTTTTCTACCGGCCTTATTTCAAAGGCGGTTTTTGGTACCATGTTGAACTGTGTAGCCAGGTGCGGCTTCATTCGTTCATATATCTGGTTAAATGCTGTTACCACATCCTCATCTTTTTTAAATGGAAAAAATTGCTTATCAACAAATACATTCGCAAAAAAAGCCTTAAGGTCGCCTTTAAAACCAACCTGTTCTTTTACTTTCTCCATTTCAGCTTTTATACGTTTTACTTCTTTTTCACCTGTAGCAAATACTTCGTCAGGAGTAAGGTTTGTAGTGGTAGAATACTTTACCAAAAAGGCATACTCATTATTACCATCCGGTACCGCAGAAAGGCCGACCACCTTACGGGTGTGCTGCATGTATTCGTTTTGTATGAATGTAAGCAACCTGCTATTAGCCGGCAGAATCTGTTGCTGAATTGCTTTAATATATGCGGCGGTTAATCTTTGCTTATCATCTGCGGAAAAATCAGCAGGTAAATTTTTTATAGGGGTATAGAAAAGACTATTAGTAATGGTATCAACCAACATTGCTTTTATCTGCGGTATTACTTTTTCAGCTACAATGCGTGGATGCACCCTGTTAGCTTCAATGCCCTTGCGCATATAAAGGATAGCCGTATCTGTAACAGACACAAAACCATTGATGCGTTTTAAAAAATCATCATAGTCTTTTACAGTTTTAAAAGGATGATCCCCGCTGCCACCGCCGAGTTGTGCAAACGAGAGACGGAAATCGCCCATTTGGTTTAAAGGCGTAAAATAGTATGGGTAACTTAGGGCAGTAAGATTGTTTTTAAGATCGTATTCAAATATGTGGTAACTAAGCATATCCCTGGCCGATAATTTTTGAGCATCAAATGCTTTTAAAGAATCAAGATAGCTGCTATATAGTTTTTTTGATTGCTCTCTGTATGGCTGGCTGATAGTGTTTTCAATTTGATCATTATACCGGTAATCTCCCAGCGAAGAAGCAGCAGTTGGGTTCAGCTTCAGGTATTCTTCGTAGTATGAATTTAGCATGGAAGAAAATCTTGTGGATTGGCCGGTTGTAAGTAAAAAAGCCAGGAGCAAGGTTATCAGTAATGATATGCGCATATTAAAAAATTATGGGTGGGGATATATCTATAGAATTAAAGTGTTGCAAGTACTTTATTCATTGCTCTTACAGCATCAGCGCTTTTATTAAATGCATTCTGCTCTTCTTCATTCAACTTAAAATCAATTATTTTTTCCCAGCCATTTTTGCCAATTACCACTGGCACACCAAGGCAAATATCTTTTTGGCCATACTCGCCTTCAAGGCTAACACAACACGACATTAATTTCTTTTCATCTCTTACAATACTTTCAACCAGGGCAGCGCCTGTTGCACCCGGAGCATACCATGCTGAAGTACCTAATAAACCGGTTAGTGTAGCTCCGCCTACCATTGTATCAGCAGCAATTTTTTGCAAGGTTGCTGCGTCAAGCAAATTTGAAACAGGCGTACTGTTATACGTGGCTAATCTTGTTAAAGGGATCATAGTTGTATCACCATGTCCGCCAATAACTACTCCCTGCAAATCGTTTGCTGAACAGCCTAATGCTACTGATAAATAATATTTAAAACGGCTGCTATCCAATATACCACCCATTCCAATAATCCTGTTTTTGGGTATCCCGCTGGATGTTAATGCCAGGTAGGTCATAGTGTCCATGGGGTTGCTTATAACAACAATAACAGCATCAGGGGAATGTTGTAAAATATTTTGTGTAACTGTTTTTACAATTCCGGCATTAATACCAATCAGCTCCTCACGTGTCATGCCCGGCTTACGGGGAATACCTGAAGTAATAACCGCAACATTACTGCCTGCAGTTTTAGCATAATCATTAGTGCTACCAATAATTTTTGTATCAAAGCCAAGGAGAGTAGATGTTTGCATCATATCAATGGCTTTACCTTCTGCTACGCCTTCTTTAATATCCAGCAAAACCAATTCTTCGCAAAGTTCTTTCCTGGCAATATTATCGGCACATGTAGCACCTACTGCGCCAGCACCTACAACTGTAATTTTCATTTGAGTATTTTTTGGGTAAATTATTTAAGAAGGATAAAGATAATTGTTTAGATACTTAAAGTTTTCAGGTATGAAAATTATTTTGCTCCTACCCTCTTTTTATTTATGGGTATTTTAACTAACAGCAAAATAATTTTCATAAAATTTTTGCGTCTTTTATATCGTCAACTTTCCCGGAATGTATAAATACCTTTCTTTTATTTTTTGTTCAATGCTTGCATATTCGTTTACTGCTTTTGGACAACTATGCCGGTTAGATGCAAAGTATGAAGAAAGAACTTCAAGAGTTATCCTTGACTGGAATATGATAAGCCACTCAACTAAAACAACATATATTTTATTAAGAAGCACAGATAAAAAAACCTGGACAGAAATTGTAACGGATAAAATGATGAAGCACTATAGTGAAGAAGATATATTTGATTATGATGATAAAGTGAACAGGGATGAGAAATATTTTTATCGTTTAAAAATTATAGATGCAAATAATAACACAATTACGCTTTCAAACATAGCAGCTATCAACACTGTAACAGATAAAAGCCCATGGTTACTTTATCCAAACCCGGTAAACGATATCTTACACTTAACCTACCAGGGAAATAATATAATAAAAGGTGTAATAAATGTAACTGTGCAGGATATGGCAGGTAAAATTGTAATCAGGTTCCGGGCCGCCTCTATTAATAAAAAACTGGAAATACCTGTTACCCAATTACGTAAAGGAATATATATAATTCAGATTTCAATAATGAATGAAATAATAATGAACCAGCAATTCGCCAGGAACTAAAGGGTTAGAAAGCGGATGCAATTTTATGTATACTTACTGTTCCGTCAAATGATTTTTTAAATTTTCCATTTTTATCATATACAAAAATGGCAGGCAAACTACCTACTTTGAAATACAGGGGAAAAAACATTTTAGGATCGCTGCCCATTGTTATTAAGGGATATTTTGCGATTTTATAATCGTGATAAAATTTCACCATTCCCCTATGAGCAAGCCAGGTAACCATAATTATTTGAGCTTTTTTAAACTTGCTGATGTTTGAAATGATAGAATCAGTTTCACGCTGGCAATGATCGCATTCCGGATCAAAAATTATAAATACCGCAGGCTTCTTTTTTAAATTTTCCCTTGTGAATTTTGCACTGTCGGGAGCTTTATAAATAGTAAATGCAGGTATATCCGGAAATCGTACATAAACAGGAAGGCTGGTATTATTTGATTGAGATAAACATACAAATACCAGGCTCACGTTGATTAATAGCAGTAAGTATCTTTTCACTTAGAAGTTTTTGTAAAGATAATTTTTTTTAGTTCCTCATTATGATGTTGAAATTGGTTTAAAGGTTGTTCGCACATATGTAAGCAATTTTAAGTTTTGTAATGCTACCTTTGCGCCTCTAAATTTTTT
>JBDSAQ010000550.1:0-13100 GCA_039922095.1 Ginsengibacter sp.
TTTAATAATTATGGTGTCAATTTTAAAATATACGGTCTGTCCATAAGCCAAAGAACTAGTCCCGAAAAGAAAAATGTATAGCCATTTGAAAGTATGAATCATAAAAATTTCTGACTACCCGTTTTATATTCCGCCTGGGGCATATATGCAGCTGGCTTTGTGTGGTTGGGTATTTGTGCCTTGGAATTACTTCAAGCAATAAAGTCACCAGCTTATAATTTTAAAAAGTCCTTTACCACCATAATAACTATTGCACTGCTGTATTTCCATTCTCCTGCTTTTGTCACAAATTCGACTTCTATAGGATTGTAATGCCCGTATGAATTACTTAGTCGGCGGGCAGTCGATAACGAGCAAAACTTACAAAATATAATTTATCATTATCAGCAAATTTATATTTCGTGCTCATTCCGTAAATATCAAAAATGGCTTTATAAGATGGCAACAGCACTTAGTTGCACAGATACGCCAACACCCACTTGCACTTTGTCATAATGCTTTAACCGCTTTTAACCATTTACCATGCTAACGGCCTCAGTTAAAAACTTTTTGTTTACCGGGATAATTTCCTTCTTCTGCATAAACAACATTATACCAGTAACAGTGTCTTCAAGAGAAGGATCCTGTTTGCCAAAGGCTGATCTGTTCCGTGCCTGCTGATAATTAGAACTATCATATCTTTTAAATTCCATGGAAGAAATATTATCAACAGAACGCACAAGAAAATCAAGTAACGGGAAAAGCAAATCTTCTTTGGTACATCTTTCAATTACTGACGGAACAAACTGAGGAAGCTTATGTACTTTAAATTGTTGACCAGTTAGCTGCTTGATGATATTGGTAATATCAAGCATGCTTGCATAATGGTCTCTTGTTACATGAAATGATTTATTTACAGTATCAGGCAAATTGGATATGGCTACAATGTTATTCGCCGCAACATCTGCAGGGGTAAAACTTACCTGGTTGTGTGCATCAACGGTGATACCATTATTAACCATGAATGAAAGCAGGCGAATGGAGATATCAAAATTATTGCCGCCGCCATTAACTGACGGAGTAATGAGAGCAGGACGGAAAATGCGAACTTTTAATCCATGCTTCATCGCATCCATAACTATCCTTTCTGAAACCCATTTGGTTTGGCTATAGCCAAAATCAAGCAGTTCCATATCAGCATTATTATCCGTTTCAAACAAAGTATCCTTGGTAGCCCATCCAAAAATAAATGTGGTGGAAATATGATTGAACGTTTTGGGATGCCCCTGGAAAGCAAGCTTCAGCACTTCATTTGTTCCCGTAACATTTGTACCACGCATTTTTTCATACGTAAAAAGATAATTTACTGTCGCACCATTATGATAGATAGTCTCAATATTATTTGAAAGATAATCCCAGCGCTCTTCGGATAAACCTAAATGAGCTTTACCCAAGTCTCCGCAAACGGGAAACACACGTTCATCAAATAATTCAGTAAGCTCTGGCGTAAAATCATCTATTGATCTCATTGCAAGCCTCAACCTTTCTTTACCATCAAGCTCGTTGGCTGCTCTTATAATTACATAAATGTTTTCATCAGTTTGTTCAAGTAAACTCTTTATAATAAATGGCCCAAAAAATCCTGTGCCACCCGTAAGCAAAATATTTTTATGTTTTTTGCGGACAACATCATACGCTGGCTTTTCCGGTTTGAAGGTGAGATGAACATCCTGCCTCATTATATTTTTTTCATTAATTGCATGTTCCTTTTGCAGGCGCACTATCAAATGTTTTAATTGAAGAATGGCTGCAGCAGAGGAATTTTCAAATTGTTCTGCAAGCTCAAATAGTTCTGAAACGGTTATCTGCTGAATCAATCTTATATCAATTTCTTTAGCTAAAATATTTGCACCTTTTTCTTTGAGCAGTTCTTTAAGATCATGCATTAGCACCACAAGGTCAAGCGAATCAAGGCCGGCATCAATTAAAGAACAAGCCTCATTTCCGGTTAAATTATATTGCGCTTTTAATGCTTCAAATGGTGAGCTGGCAATGGTTTCAGCACATTGGTTTGCATGAACATGACCGGCAAAATGCTTTATGATGTTGAATTTATTCTCAAGCCAGTTTTGTTTTGCCTGGTGCCGAATTATTTTTCCGGAGCTAGTTTTTGGGATGGTCCTGGGAGCAATAAAATCAATTGTATGCGGCGTAATGTTTAAATACTTTCTTATCTCTGCTGCAATCTTTAGGGGATCGGGTGTGGCTTTGGCAGATTTAATTTCTGCAACAACCACTAACTTTTCTTCATCATCTTCATGAATATCAAAAGCAGCAATACAACCTTTTCTTATTAGCGGCGAACTCTCTTCAACAATCTTTTCAATATCATGCGGATAATAATTTAATCCTCTTATAATAATAAGATCTTTAGTTCTTCCGCAAACGTATAATTCTTCTTCATGTATAAAGCCAATATCACCGGTTCGCATATATTTATTTTCCTGGTGATTTTCGCCAACTATACTTGCCTGGAATATTTTTTTAGTAAGCTCAGGGTTGTTCCAATACCCGCTGCATTTGCTGTCGCCGTTAACCCATATCTCGCCTACGTCTCCATCCTGCAGCGCAATATGTTTTTCTTTGTCAACAATTTTTACAATAATGTTTCCCAATGGTTTACCGCAGCTCATGATCTGTGTTGCAGGCACAGCTTCATCTTCAGCAATCTTAAGCTTATTTAGTTTTAAACTTTTTTTACTGGCCGATATAACTTTTCTTCCATAGCTTGATACAGCAAGTGTATTCTCTGCTAAGCCATAAGCGGTTATAAAGCTTTCCGGATTTAGACCATATTTTTTAAATGTTTCAAGAAAACGGAAATAGATATTAGCTCTTACAGGTTCTGCGGCTGTCATCAAAAAACGTAATGAACTTAAGTCGAGGCTTTCCATTGTTTCCTTAGAAATTTTGCCAGGGCGCAGGCAATATTCATACGCAAAGTTTGGCGCTGAAGATGCTGTGGCTTTATACTTTGTAATGGTTTGCAACCAGAGGCCAGGGTTCTCAATAAAGTCCAGCGGCGAAAAGCCATAAGTTGTTCCACCTTTTAAAACTGAGAATAAATAGTAACCTATCAGCCCCATATCATGATATTGAGGAAGCCATGAAACTCCTGTTGGCAGCGGATCATAGATAAGATCGCTGTTGTGCAAAATATTTTTGTGGGTTACTATAACCCCTTTAGGATGGCTGGTGGAGCCTGAAGTATATTGTAAAAATAATATATCAGCATAGTTATACAAAGCAGTTGGTGAGGAGCCCATATCTCTCAGGTCTTCAGTAACTATCCATTTTAAAGTAGAAATGTAATTTTTCTTTAAAGAAAACTTTGAAACGCTGTTGCGGGCAAGATTTAATTTTATTGACCAGTAATAATCTTTACTCGTTAACACCGCAGCAGCCTGGCAATCTTTTGAAATATAAGTGATCTTATACAATGCTGATTGAAATCCATGAGAGGTGGGCGGATACACAGGAACAGGAATAAGCCCAAGCCTTGCACATGCAAAAAATGCGCAGATCACTTCCAGGCCAGGAGGATAAGCAAGCAGGATGCGGTCATTCTTTTTAAACTTATAATTTTTGTGCAGGTTAGCGGCTATGATGTTTGTACGCTGAATAAATTCACGGTAAGAATATTTTTCTACCACGTTTCCATCAATATCCAAAAAAGAATACAGCAGTTTTTCAGGATTTTTATCAGCCCAAAAATCCAGTTTCTCAAAAATTGAATCCATAAAATAACATTAAGTAAGTTTAGTGAACCTCATCTTTATTCCATCTTTCGGTCTCAATATTATCATAGGTAGCTTTCCAATCTTTTTATCAGGCATAAGATCGAAATTAAATTTTCTCAGCAGGGTAACAAGAATTACAAGTATTTGCATCATAGCATAGTTACCGCCTATGCATCCTCTCGGTCCTCCTCCAAATGGAAGATGTGTAAAAGGCTGATGCAGCTTTTTGTTTTCTTTACTAAAGCGTTCCGGAATAAATTCTTCAGGGTTATCCCAATAGTTAGCTGAATGGTGCAAACCATAAATGTATGAAATTACCATTGTTCCTTTAGGAATATTAATGCCCATTATATTATCAGGTTCTGAGGCCTCACGGTCAATTAACCAGAAAGGCGGGTAGAGCCGTAACGATTCTTCAATTACCTGGGTTGTATATTGAAGCTTAGGTATATCAGTAAACTGCATAGGAGCATTACCAAGCTCAGTACTTATTTCCTCTCTTATCTTTTTAATGCTTTCAGGATGTTTGCATAAAAGGTATAACGTCCAGGATATAGCATTAGATGATGTTTCGTGGCCTGCCACTAAAAGCTGCATGCTTTCGCTAAGCACCTGCAGATCATTCATTCCTTCGCCATCTTCATATCTTGCATCAAATAATATTTGTAAAAGATCATTGTATTTTCTATCCTTATCTGCCCTTCGTTTTATTATATAATCAAAAATGATCTTATCTGAACGAAAGCGCATGTTATTATACTTGCGCAATATGCCTGATGCCCTGAACCAGGGATTTAGAAAAGGCTGCACTATCTGCTTCACCATAAATTTTTGAATGGTTGAAATGCCATTGCTTATTGTATCAAGCTCCTCCTCACTTAAGCTTGTGCTGAACAGTGATCTTGTTGCCATTCTGAAAGTGATCTTCATCATTTCAGTATAAATATCTATTGCGCCCGCATTCATTTCATCTTCCAGGCCTGCAATAGATTTATCAAGCACTTCCTGCATAATAAATATTAACGCTGCCAGCTGATCTTTATGAAAAGCCTGCTGAATAAGACGACGCTGGGTTAACCAATATTTTCCATGACTGGTAAGCAATCCATTTCCCAAAAATTGTCCCATCCGTTTTAGCTGTATATCCGATTTATGATAATTCTCATAATTGGTTTTTAAAACATGCTGTATAAATTTGGGGTTGCTGGAAACGATGGCTTTTTTTACTCCTCCAAAATGAAAAATATAAGTGTCTCCGGCCAGTGCAGTATATTCATCAAATATCTCTATAGGATTTTTTATCATCCTCGGAGCATCAGCAAACGCACGCCTGCGGGATATTTCAGGCAGATATGTTGTTGCTGTTTTTTGCATGGCAGTTTGCACGTTATTTGTGCTGGTATCTTTTTAAAAAATTAATGAGCGGGCTGTGCAGTAATATTTATTTTATAGTCCGGTGCATTGCCGAGTCTTTTAAGCAATTTAAAATGCTGCTGAATGGCCTTATACATGGTTGCATTTTCCCTGTATTCAATTCCGTATTCTTTGCAGGTTGCTTTTAAAATTTGGGTAAGCTTAGGATAATGCGTATGGCATATTTGAGGGCAAAGATGATGAATAACATGTTGATTCAGTCCTCCCAGGAACCAGTTTGCCCAGCTATTTTGGGTTGAAAAATCTGCGGTGGTACCAAGCACATGGTATACAAAATGCTCAAACTCATTTTTACTTTCCGGGAACCTGGTGGTATCAATAATATGTGTAACTAAAAACACTAAAGTAGAAAGAAGCCCCATAACAAAATGCGTAATAAGAAAGGCCAGCAACACCAGCCACGGAGAAATGCCGAGAAGCACGATGGGTAAAATAAGCATATAAGAAAAATAAAATAGCTTGCCAATTATCATAATAACATATTCCTTCAGCGGGTATTTTCTAGTTTTTACATGCTTATAGTTTGCAAAAAAGAAGTACTCAAAATCTTTTAAAAAGATATGATCTATTGAAACCATTCCATAAATAAATATGGCATACAGGTGTTGAAATTTATGAAAACCCTTCTTGGGTGAGTAAGGTGAAAAGCGAAATAAGCCACGTCCGATAAGCGCCTCATCTTCTCCATGAACATTTGCACAATTGTGGTGCGCCCCGTGATGAAGCACACGCCACATGTAAGAGTTAAGGCCACAAAGATCAAAAACATAGCATAGCAGCCTTTTCATAAAAGGCCTGGAAGTAATTGAATGATGATTTGCATCATGGCCTATATTAAGAAGAAGAAAGGTTTGCGATAACCCATGAAAAAGATAAACCAGCAGGAATTGCCAGTAAGGCATTTTAAAGGAAAGTAAAAATAAATAGCTGGCTGCCCACCATGATAAGCCAAGGATTATTTTAGATGACATTTTCCAATCACCTTTTTTTGATAAATTATTTGCGGGGAAAAAGTTTTCAAAACACTGAAACAATTCTTTTATAAATGGTGATTGATTTACACTTGTAAAAGAAGTCTGCATACGTTTATAAATTTATGTAGGTGTAAGTGTTGCTCATTACAGGTAACACAAATTAAGGAAAAATTTAAAAAGATATCCTACTGTGATACAGTAACCGGTAATTGTTTGTACTCTGTTTATATCATTTGGTTTCTCCATCTAAAGCTTCAATGATGCTTTTTAAAAAAGAGTTCTCATCAAATGATTTGTCAAGCGTTAACCCTAAACGAACGATAACAAGGCTTTTTGAGGGAATGATGTAAATGGCCTGCCCTGCATAGCCATCGCAATAAAACATATCAGTAGGCACATCAGGATATTCTCTTTGAGATGGCTTGTCTTTTTTATAGCCATTTATCCAGAACTGGTATCCGTAATTTTTTAAATTATTTGCAGCGGGTGATGTAGTACTTTGCCTTACCCAACCTTCGGGTAAAATTCTTTCTCCCTCCCATACGCCATCATTAAAATAAAGCAAACCAAAGCGTGCATAATCTCTTGCGGTTGCATTTATATAAGATGAACCTACATAAGTGCCTGAGGCATCAGGCTCGGGTAAAGTATTATACATGCCAATTTTATAAAACAGTTCAGTTGCAGGCCATGCCGAATAATTTTTTTCTCCAACTGTTTGCCTTATTATACGGGAAAGAATATTACTGTTTCCACTCGAATAATTAAATACAGTTCCGGGGTTATGCGCCAGTGAATGATTTGCAGTAAAGGCAGCCATATTACCTTTTTTGTAAAGCATATTGGTTACATCGCTGGCTTTACTATAATCTTCTGAAAAATTAAGCCCGCTTGTTTGTTGCAATAAATTTTTAAGAGTAATTGCATGTCGCTGATCTTTTTCGTAGTTCCATTCCGGTACCGGAGCAGGTTGATCAACATTAAGCTTGCCTTGTTTAACCAAAATTCCTATTAAAGCGCCTGTAACACTTTTACCCATTGACCAGCCATACATCTTTGTATTCTTATTAAAACCGGGTGCATATTTTTCTGCAACCAATTGTCCGTTATAAAGTATAACAACGGCTCTTGTTCTTTGTTTTTTATCCGGGTAAGGCTCAGTAAAAATTTTATCTACCGCAGCTCTCAGTTTATCTTTATTTAGTGTTGAGGAAATTGAATCAATTATTTTATCACCATTTGGCCACGGTATTGTATAGGTGTTTACCAGAGGTGCTGGTGGAATAGAAAATACCTGTGCCCGTAATTCTTTCTCAGCTACATCATTAATGAGAGTGCAGCCTATCCCTTTCCGATAAAATGCTTTCTTCTTTGCCATGCCCAATACAGTGCTGGTGACAGATGAATCATGAAAGCTCACTTCATTTTTAGCAAGACTTAAAGGAAATCCTGAAAACTCACTTGTGTCTAAATCTTTCTGATCTCTTCCAGACACAAAAACACATGAACACATTTGTTTAGCATCAAAGCCACTTATAATTGGAAAAGAAACCCAGGCATAATGAACTGCCGAGGCGAAAGCAATTAACATGATAACAAAAACCAGCCGAAAAATTCTTCTTTTCAAGATTTACTTTATAAGGTTATTAACAACTATAGCACTTGTATAAAGCAATGTATGATAACTATTTTCTTATGTCAAAATAATCTATAAAAAAATATGGGTATATATTTCTATCCATCTTCTTTTTAAGAATTTATTTCCTCGTGTAACATTATAGGGTTGTTTTAATTACCATTCGAACATTATCTTGTTACCGATGTGGAATCACCTAATGTGGAACTTCCAGCATAACCCTTGGGTCTCGCTTTTTGTGCCGATAAAGAATTTGTTACTACCTGTGCAGCAGATATTACTTTTTGGCTGCCACTTAAATTGTTCTGTGAAATTTCAATTTCTTTTTTACAGGAAGCAAAGATTGTAATTGTGGCTATTGCCATAATGCTTTTGAAAATGAAGGTTGTCTTTTTCATAATAGATGAGTTTAAATTTTGAATCTGTAATCTGTTTAATAGTTTAATAATTACAATACAAAGCTTATTCACCGGCAAACGGTTTCCTAATTGATGTGATCTAAGATTACATTTATGTTTTGCAGATTTAACTAAAGGCTATTGAATGCGTCCACTGTATTTGCAATTCCTGCAAAAATTGATTTAAATAATATTTATCATCTCACATTATACCCTGATCTAATTCTTATCGCTTTACGTTTTTAAATGTTACTTTAATTCCAGGGTTCTCAGACTCATTGCAGGGGACAACCCACAGGATTAGAAACTAATCCTCCCGGGTTCACTACTTCCTTGCAGAGATTTTTTCTTATAGTTTCCCAGTCATTATAATTTTTGTAGGAAAAATCATTGATACCATCTGCCTTTGGCCGAAAGAAAATATGGAGTTTTTTAGAACCATTCGCCGCTGTATAAACCGAGCGAAGATTAATATCTTTTCCAGGCTCAAAGAAAATACTGATCCCATAAGTGTTAAACCAGCTATTGTCAAAATAGGAATCCAGTCCAATCTTTTCCTCTTTAACAATAGTTCCGTCAGCATTGATGAGATCTTTTACATACGACATTCGCATCCTGGTATCACCGGTAAAAATTGAACCCCCGGCTGATTGCTTTATATAAACCATATATATTTTACCTGGGTTCTCCATCTCGTTCCGGTATGGAACATAGGCTATGGATGGTTTACTATGAATAGGACCTGGCCTGGGATTTTCCAATACATTTGTCTTCTCCCAAAAATTTGTTGAGGGGTTATACCACCACATATCCAGCTTTGCGTCTTCAGCAGGAAACAGTCCATAAAGCCCTTTTTCATTAGCTCTCCAGGGAAGATAGGTTTGAATGATGTTTGGAAATGCCCATAAACTGGTGGATCTGACCGGCTCATTCACGCTTTTATAAGCGACCTGGTCGTTTTGCCATTCACCCGCTATAAGGCGGTTAAAATGAATAAGCATATCTGTTCCTTTGTAAACAAGAAAAGACCCTGTTAATCCAAAGGAAAGAGAGGGTTCGCCATTTGCAGAACCCGGTATTTGTTTCGTCACTGTTAAGCTTTCGATTCCTGCATTAATAGAAAGCCGTCTTTCTATAATGTTGCCATTAAATTTTACAGATACTATGCGGAGAGAAACAAGATCATTCATAACGGCTACACCAACTGACTGCTGCATACCTGCATCCTTCTCATTGCTCCAGGTACCATTATCACATGTAGCAGTTGAAGGCTGAGGGCAATTCCAGGCTGAGGTTGAGTAACGATATTTCACTGCTCCGTCTTTATTATAAAACATATATAACCGGTCTCTAAACCTTGCCAATACCGGCGTTGTAGCTGTTTCGGCATTCAGTATCTCTGATTGATTATACCTGGTAAATTCACATGCCGAGCCGGGGCGATAATTTGCATATGCACGCACCAATTGATTTGCGGGCTCAAATATGCCATTACGGTTCCAGTCAACATGACCGTTTACTGTGTCTACTAAATACCTGAATCCGTTTTTCAGCACATCGAGGTATAACTTATTTGATGGAGATACGGCATTCCATTCCTTTACTGCAGCGTTATTGATTGGTGGAAATCCGATTCCGTCAGAAAAGCCTACATCATGCTGGCCAAGGAATGCATAATTCATGATGCTTGCGTAATTAGGTTTGCAATTTGGATCAACATCTCCTGTAATACCCATAGGCCCTGAATGCCCTAATCCGAATGTATGGCCCCATTCATGAGCCGGATTTGTAAGGTCACTAAAATTAAAAGCACAGGCAAAACCGGCTCCGCAACTTCCACCGCCTCCGGAATACCCAAGGGCATATCTAAAGATGCCCCTTCTTGCAGGCAACATATTTGCTTTCCATGCTGCAGTAGCAGCAACACCGCTACAATCCCCGTTAGCTGTACCGGAACTACATGCATTCCCATTTGCTGATATTGCATTAACAGCATTAAAGCCTCCCCAGTTTCCATAAATAGCAGCATCTGCATCTGACTCAGGATCAACTCCCGTATCGAGATGAACACTAATTCCGGGATTACCATCGGGGTTTTTCAAAACGGTTGCATGAGCTAAGCGCCTTAATGGATCAGTTGTAAAGCCATCTCCATAAATAGTTGCAAAGTGCCTTGCCACTGCGGGCGCCATTCTTTTAATTGTTCCTTCAGTATTTTCAATACCAGTTCGGCGCATAAAATCAACTTCCATAAACATGTCTTTATGCCGGGGATCAGCACCCCATAGAGGAAGGGATTGAAAAGGAGTTACATCAGATCTTCCTAACACTTCCCATCCATCAGGAAGTCCATCTCCATCCGTATCCCGGGCATCTGCAATTGAACTGCAATCGAAACCCTTTGCAGAACCTGATCTTGAAGGACATGTACCAAGTTCTTTTTCTAATTCAATGCCTAACCCATCCTTGTCGTGATCATGCAAAAACAGGTTAGCATCATTACAAATTACACGTATTGCCCCTTCCCCCGCTTCGCTGCCAACCATTGCTGTGCGGTTGCCTAAGTTGTTATTAATTTGTATTTGTGCTATGTTATTACCACCGCGGACTAAGCCGTATAACTGTATACCAATACTGTCATTTTTAAGAATGTATAACCGATCCTTCCCTTTAGCGCTTTTAGGAATTTTAACTGTTTGAACGGCTTCTCCTGCCCGCAGATTTTTAAGGCTTAGCAAGATGCCGCCAAAAGAAATATTAGCTGCCAGGAGAATATTATCCTTGAAAATATCCGCCGTTCCGCTCATGGTTGATTGCTTAGCTCTCACAATTAATATGTGCCATCCTGTTCTTGATGGTATGTAGGATATTTTAGAAGCAAACCCAGCTCTGCTGTTATCACTATTATCATTAGCAGCTACTTCAATGCCTGACGGGGAAATAAGATTCAAGACAGGGTCACTTCTCTTAGATAAATTTCTTGTTTCAAAATTTACCCTAACTCCTGTAGTTAATAATACTCTTATTTCCTGGATGGTGGTAGCGTTTACAGTTTGTACCATTTCGTTTTGTGAAAACCCCCGGGAGCTTATAAATAACAGTAGTAGACCAGCGTAATAGATATACTTTCCAAATGGAGAAACTGTATTATTAAAGAATGCGCAGACAGTTATTATTATATGTTTCATAACAAGAGACTTAAGATGATACCTACTCTTATCGCTTTTCGGTTTTAGCGCCGTACTCTTTTAAGGATTTTCCGGGTTGTCCTGTTTACTCTTATACTTTTAAATCATGGATATTGTAAGCCTGGGCTGCAGCCAACTTTATTTTGAGTAAAATTGATCCTGTTATTTCCAGCGCTTAAGACCACCTGGCACTCCGTACCCCAAAGAGGCGTCTGTGCTTTTATTTTCCATTTTCCTGCTTTTAATCCCGGGGCAATATCCTGGTAAAAGCACCACCACTCACGAGGGCCAACATTTGTTTCAAATGCTTCGTAAAATTTGTCAATTACAAATTCTGTGGATCTTCCTGTTGTGCCCGTTAACTGGATAGGGGTAAATGTCCATACAATGCGACCGGTACATTTTCCTGATGTAGATGAGAAAGGAAAAGGCCCGAATCTTAAAAAAAGATTTGCCTGTGCAGGAGGAGTTGCCGGAGGTACAGTAGTTGCCCATGTTAGATTGGGCCCCCAGGTACGGCTTCCATAAATTAAATACCCGTTGTTACACCTGTTAATTAATGAGAATAGGGAACGGCCGGGAATGTTTGCATGATTTGGGTTAGAGGGATTGGTGAGATAAGAATTATCCCTGATTTCCCATTCATATACCGGGGAACTGGAATATCTCAGATTTATTCCCCATGTTCTTCTTGAATAATAAAGATATCCCCCTCTTTCAACATGTATGGCAACTCTGTCTCCATATTTGATTGGCTCATTTGGATTTCCAGGCTTTGAAAATTTAATGTTCGGAACAGCCAGGGCATGGTTAAAGGCCAGGTTTATACCCCTGCTCCTGGTATAATAATCCAGGTAGCTATTATTGATAATATTAGATAGCCTGTAAAACTTGTTCGTTGTAATAAAATCCTCAAAATTGGGATTCACACTCCATACAACCACCCTGTCCTGGGCATGCAACTTTACAGGAATTATATAAATGTTGCAAAAGATTATAAATGATAATAAGAACGTTTTCATAACATGTGAGTTTAATTTTTTCGCCTACTCTGTTCAAGGTTTTCAGCATCCCCTATGTTTAAAATGACATGCATGAATTCATTTTAAGCACAGGGCAAAACTCTATGATATGAAAGGGTAAAGCAATCGTTAAGCGAACATAATTGAAGCAATAATCAAACAGAAAAGCTGCCGTTAAATAACGGGAAGAAAATGTATGTAAGACGGAATTTAGATTAACCCGCTTTTCTTTAAATCAACAAGATCAATAATTTAAATACTCAAAAGAATTAATTGCCCTAAGTGAAAAATTTGGGGTATTGTAATTTGATAGTTTTCTCAATACTTTTGGATAGTCACGTATTTTTTAAAACTTAAAAATATTTATTATGAAGAAACTACTAATTGCATCTAATATGTTACTCCTGGGAATTATTGTATTCCTCGGATGTAATTCTAATGGCCAGAACCGGCCATCTGCCATTAACCGGCAGCAGCAGGTTGATACTTGTATGAGAAGATTTTGTAAACCTTATAAACCCGAAGATTTAACAGGCGTACTCAGGGCTAATATAATTCAACAATTGTCTTTAGCATATGCCAATGATCGCGGTAAGGCATATATTAATGAACCTATAACACAAAAGGCGACCAAAAACAAAGACGCACTTTCAATTGTATTTGATATTG
>JBDSAQ010000551.1:0-13570 GCA_039922095.1 Ginsengibacter sp.
CGCAGAAGTTAAATCGGGTGTAAAATTATTATATGATTAAAGAGAAAATAAAAGAATTAGCAGCCCAATATGCAGAAGAATTTATTGCAATTCGTCACCATTTACATAAATATCCCGAATTAAGTTATAAAGAATTTGAGACATCAAAATATATTCAACAAAAACTATCAGAATGGAATATTCAATACGAAATATTAGCACAAACCGGTGTGGTGGGCATTATCCGCGGAAAAAATCCAGATAAAAAAATTACAGCACTTCGTGCAGATATGGATGCATTACCAATAGCTGAGGAAAATGATGTTGAATACATATCAAAAAATGCCGGCGTGATGCATGCCTGTGGCCACGATGTTCATTCAACATGTTTGCTTGGGGCAGCAAAAATTTTAAGTGAATTAAAAACTGAATGGGAAGGAACAGTTAAATTAATCTTTCAGCCGGGAGAAGAGCGAAACCCTGGCGGCGCAAGCCTGATGATAAAAGAAGGTGTACTAAAAAACCCTGTACCCCAATCTATATTTGCTTTGCATGTTCATCCCGGCCTTGAAACCGGCAGGTTAAGTTTCAGAAGCGGAATGGTAATGGCCAGCGCAGATGAAATTTACATCACTATAAAAGGGAAAGGAGGGCATGCTGCATCACCGCATTTAACCACTGATACCATTTTAATTGCGGCTCATCTTATTGTAAGCCTTCAGCAACTGATAAGCAGAAACAATGATCCGTTTAATCCATCAGTTTTATCTATTACTTCTTTCCATGGAGGTAACACTACTAATGTAATCCCTTCTGAAGTAAAGCTACTGGGCACTTTCAGGGCAATGAATGAAGAGTGGCGTTTTCGGGCACATCAGCTAATTAAAAAACATGCTATGGAATTAGTAAAAGCTATGGGTGGTGAAATTGATATAACAATTGATGTTGGCTATCCCTTTGTTTTAAATAATGAAGAACTAACTGTGATGGCTTCAGAAAAAGCCGGAGAATATTTAGGTGATCAAAACATAGATAAAACAGAGATGCGCATGGGGGCCGAAGATTTTGCTTTTTATTCTCACCTTATACCTGCCTGCTTTTACAGGTTAGGTGTGGGCAATATTGCAAAAAATATAACTGCAAATGTACATACCCCCATTTTTAATATTGATGAAGATGCCATTGAAATTGGCATGGGAATAATGGCCTGGTTTGGCGCATCGGTTGATTATAAATTTACCAAACAAGATTAGTAATACCTTTGTACTTACACTTTAAGTATGGCCACCCATCAGGGGATAATGGCTAATAAATAAGAAGTATGCAAAAAGAGCTTAGAAAGCAGGAGGCGCTCCATTATCATTCAAAAGGAAGGCCTGGTAAAATAGAAGTAGTTCCTACAAAAGCAACCAAAACGCAACGTGATCTTTCATTAGCTTATTCGCCTGGGGTTGCCATTCCATGTTTGGAAATAAAAGAAAATCCTGAATCAGTTTATCAATATACCGCTAAGGGAAACCTGGTTGGCGTTATAAGCAATGGCACAGCTGTATTAGGTTTGGGCAATATTGGTGCTGAGGCAGCAAAGCCTGTAATGGAAGGTAAAGGAGTGCTTTTTAAAATATTTGCGGACATAGATGTTTTTGATATTGAAATAAATGAAACAGATCCCGAAAAATTTGTTCAGATAGTAAAATCCCTGGAGCCAACTTTTGGCGGAATAAATTTAGAAGATATTAAAGCACCCGAATGTTTTTATATCGAACAAAAATTAAGGGAGCAGTTGCAAATACCTGTTATGCATGATGATCAGCATGGCACTGCAATTATAAGTTCTGCTGCTTTATTAAATGCTTTGGATATCCAAAAGAAAATAATTGGCAAAGCCAGGTTTGTGGTTAATGGCGCAGGTGCTGCGGCTATGGCTTGCGTAAGATTATATCAAAGTTTGGGCGCTAACCCTGCTAACTTTATTATGTTTGATAAAACAGGCGTGATACATTCCGGGAGAACAGATCTGGATGAAAATAAAATTCAATTTGCCACTTTAGCCAGCAACAGCAATTTAAGCTTAGCCGATGCCATGAAAGATGCAGATGTATTCATCGGACTTAGTGTAGGCAATGTTATTACAACCGATATGGTTAAAAGCATGGCAAAAAACCCTATAGTGTTCGCTATGGCTAACCCTGATCCGGAAATAACTTATCAAACTGCAATGTCTTGCCGCAATGATCTTATCATGGCAACCGGCCGGAGCGATTTTCCTAACCAGGTTAATAATGTTTTGGGGTTTCCATATATATTTCGCGGGGCACTTGATGTAAGGGCAACACAAATAAATGAAGCCATGAAACTGGCTGCAGTTGTGGCTTTGGCCGAACTTGCCCGGTCCCCGGTTCCTGATATTGTAACAATGGCTTATAACGAAAAAACCATTGTATTCGGTCCAAATTATATAATCCCAAAACCGCTTGATACCAGATTATTAACAACGGTAGCACCTGCTGTAGCTAAAGCTGCTATTGAAAGTGGAGTAGCTAAATATCCGATAACAGATTGGGATGGCTATGTAGTGGATTTAAATAAACGGCTGGGAATAGATAATCAATTATTTAGAATTATTGGAAACAAGGCTAAAAAAGCTCCTAAAAGAGTAGTATTCGCTGAAGCCGAAAATCAAAAAATATTAAAGACTGCACAGCTTGTTCAGGATGAAGGTGTGGCATATCCCATATTATTGGGTAATCAAAATAGAATAAAAAAACTTGCATCAGACAATGGTATTGACCTTGAGGGAATTCCTATAATTGATCCCAAGAGCGATGATATGGATGAGAAACGTAAGTTATATGCAGAAATCTTTTTTAAGAAAAGGCAACGCAAGGGGTTTAATTATTATGAATCAAAAAAGATAATGAGAGATCAGAATTATTTTGGTTGTATGATGGTAGAAACCGGTGATGCCGATGCAATGATATCCGGGCTCTCTAAAAATTATCCTGACACAATACGGCCTGCTTTGCAAATAATTGGTATAGAAGATGGGGCTAAAAAAGTTGCAGGAATGTATATCTTAATGACAAAAAGAGGACCTATCTTTCTTGCTGATACAACAGTGAATTTTAATCCTACTGCAGAGGAGCTTGCTGATATAACCATTTTAGTGGCTAAAGAGGTGAGGCATTTTGGTGTTACACCTGTAGTTGCCATGTTAAGCTATTCAAATTTTGGCAGCAGTGATTCTCCCGAGGCGCAACTTGTAGCCAGGGCCAGAAAGATTGTTAAAGAAAAAGAACCTAACTTAATTGTTGATGGAGAAATGCAGGCAAATGTTGCTTTTAACAAAGAAGTTTTAAAAGATAATTATCCCTTTAGCGAATTGGTGAACCAGGAGGTAAATACATTAATATTCCCTAACCTTGCTGCAGGTAATATGGCTTATAATTTATTGCAGGAGGTTGGGGGGGCGGATGCTATAGGCCCTATTTTGCTGGGTTTAAAAAAATCTGTACATATCTTACAGCTTGGCAGCCAGGTACGCAGTATTTTTAACATGGTGCTTATTGCAGTGATAGATGCACAAATGAAGAGTGGAAGTACAAAAACAGAAGAGATAGTATCAAGATCAGGTTGGTGGAAGAAAAAAAATAATAAAGCAGAGCAAAAAATATTGGTAGCCCAAAAATAATAAAGCAGCAAAATGAAATTTTTTTCAACATTGGGGAGTTATTTTATAATGCTGAAAGGCATGTTTACAAAGCCCGAAAATTTTAAAATGTATTGGAAAGAACTAATGCATCAATGCGTGGAGATAGGCATCGGATCATTGGGGATTGTTTCTATCATTTCTGTATTTATGGGGGCAGTAAGCGCCGCACAAACTGCATACCAGATAACCAATCCATTAATACCAAAAACAACTCTTTCGCAGGTTGTAAGAGATACCGTTATCCTGGAGTTTGCCCCTACACTTGTATGTATAGTTCTGGCAGGGGTGGTGGGAAGCAAAATTGCAGGCGAATTAGGCAATATGCGATCAACAGAACAAATAGATGCATTGGAAATTATGGGGATTAATACAAAATCGTACCTCGTTGCGCCAAAAATTCTTGCAGCCTTAATCACCATACCATTGCTGGTTATCCTTGCCATGTTCCTCGGCATATGGGGCGGAAGATTGGCCAGTGTGGCAACTAATATAGTATCTGCTGATACTTATGACAGGGGGTTGGTTAGCGGATTCGTAGCAAAAAACGTATGGTTTGCTCTTGTAAAGGCATATACTTTTGCTTTTATCATCAGCAGCATTCCTGCTTTTTATGGCTATAATGTAAAAGGGGGAGCATTGGAAATTGGAAGAGCCAGCACTACTGCTGTAGTAAGCAGTTGTGTTTTAATTTTATTTGCCGATTATTTATTGGCAGCAATATTATTGTAATGATCGAATTAAAAAATATACATAAGGGATTTGGCGATAAACAGATTTTAAAAGGTGTAAGCGCTGTAATGGAAACCGGTAAAACCAATTTGATTATTGGCACCAGCGGCAGTGGCAAAACTGTTTTACAAAAATGCATGGTAGGTCTATTTGAGGTGGATAGCGGGGAAATTTCATATGATGGAAGAGATTTTAGCTCTATGCCTGAAGATGAACGTAAGTTGCTGAGGCAGCAAATAGGCATGTTGTTCCAGGGTTCAGCCTTATTTGATAGTATGACAGTGGAACGAAATGTAAAATTTCCATTGGATATGTTTACCGATTGGGATCATAAGAAAAAAATAGACCGGGTAAATGAAGTGTTGGACAGGGTAAATCTTACCGGTGCCAACAAAAAATATCCTGCGGAAGTAAGTGGCGGTATGAAAAAAAGAGTAGGTATCGCAAGAGCAATTGTGTTAAATCCCAAATATTTATTTTGCGATGAGCCAAACTCCGGCCTTGATCCGCAAACTTCAATGGTAATTGATCTTCTTATTAAAGAAATTACCCGGGAATATAACATGACTACTGTTATCAATACTCACGACATGAACAGCGTAATGGAAATAGGCGAAAATATTTTATACATGTATGAGGGCGAGAGAGAATGGGTAGGTAATAACAAGGAAATTATTTTCAGCAAGAATGATAAATTGAACGAATTTATTTTTGCCTCAGAGTTTTTAAGAGATGCCAAGGATATGCGTATGCTTGAAGAAAAAGGGATTATTGATAATGACCGTAATATGGACGATGTTATGAGAGATCCCGAAGCGAATTTATTAATGGGAGACAATGATAAACGCGTAGTAAACTGAAGAAGTTGTTTTTTATAGGTATGTAACTTGTAATTACCATAAAGTGCTTCCCCGTATTATATTTATTTTCCTTTTTTTTTATATGGCTGATTTATATTCTGTAAGCCTTTGTGCCCAGGCCAAAAGTATAAGATCATCTGATGAAAAAAAGAAACAAACTTTTACACAGGATCAGCTTTTTGATGATGATACTATTCTCCTGTTTACATTAACCGGTAAACTTAATGAGCTGTTTAATGACAGGGACAATAATGTTGTTTATCATCCCATGATGCTACACTATAAGCGGAAAGACAGTAGCCTTGTTTCTATGCCGGTTAAGATACAGACGAGGGGAAATTTTCGCCGCAGTAAACAGAATTGCGCAATGCCGCCTTTAATGTTGAATTTTACGAGGTCAAAAAAAATAAAAAACAACATTTTTGGGAATCAAAATAAGCTTAAGCTGGTAGTGCCTTGCAAAGGAGATGACTATGTGATACGTGAATGGCTGGTATATAAATTAGACAATCTTATTACAGAAAAAAGCTTTAGAGCCAGGTTAGCGCAGGTTACATTTGAAGATTCTTTAATGAAGCGAAAAACCGAAACTCATTATTGCATTTTACTGGAAGATGAAAAAAGTGTTGCAGACAGAAATAAAACTTTTATCTGGAACAGAACAAAAGTTGCCATGAATAATACTGACAGAGAGCAGTTTTTGAAGATGGCGGTTTTTCAATTTATGATAGGTAACACAGACTGGTCAGTGCCCTATCTTCAAAATATAAAACTAATCACAAAAGATTCTGCTATAGTCCCATATACAATTCCTTACGATTTTGATCATGCCGGTATTGTAGATGCCCTTATGCCTTACCTGCTGAAGAGTTGGAATTATCTTCAACACAGCAGCGACTCTATCGTGGCTATTGTGAAAATGATAAAACAAACTTTGCGAAAGTGTTTGCATTGTTTAATAAGTTGAGAGATGATTTTTACAAAGTATATACAAGTTGCCAATTGCTCAATGCTAAATATGTAAAGTTTGTAACAAGGTACCTGGATGATTTTTATAAGATCATCAACAATCCAAAGGCAATAGAAGATGAATTTGGTGATCCATGCAGAAGAAGTATAAGGATAGAGATTAAAGGATTGAAAGAAAGATAGTGATTTTAAAAAAAATGCATGAAGGACAATTTGTATGACTACACTGAGCCTTTATCACGTGCATTGTAGCTTTCAGTTTTTCCCGCTATCTTAGCGCAACCAAAATTTTATTTAAACCTAATGAAGGTTTTAATTAAGAACGCTACAGTAATCTCATCTTCTTCTCCACACAACGGACAATCCATAGATATTTTAATTGAGAACGGCATAATTGCTGAAATTGAAAAACAGATTAACAGTTCTGCTGAGCAAATAATACAGGCAGAAGGATTGCATGTTTCTGCCGGCTGGATAGATTGTTTTGCTAACTTTTGCGACCCTGGTGATGAATTTAAAGAAACGCTGCAAACGGGAGCCAATGCTGCTGCTGCCGGGGGTTTTACAGCAGTAATGCTTGTACCAAACACTAAGCCTGTTACAGATAATAAATCACAGGTAGAATATATTGTTAACACAGGTAAGCAACTTCCGGTTACACTTAATGTTATTGGCAGCATCACAAAAAAAACTGAAGGCAAAGAGTTAAGTGAAATGTATGATATGTATAATACCGGTGCTGTTGCCTTTTCTGACGGAATAAATTCTTTGCAATCATCCGGAATAATGTTGAAGGCATTACAATACATACTTGCTTTTAACGGAACCATTATACAACTGCCTGATGATAAAAATATTGGTACATATGGTTTAATGAATGAAGGGATAACTTCAACAACGCTTGGTTTGCAAGGTAAGCCCGCCATTGCCGAGGAACTTTTAATTGCAAGAGATATCGAACTTGTAAAATACACAGGATCTAAAATTCATTTTACAGGTATATCTACTAAAATATCTTTAGAATTAATTGTGAAGGCAAAAAAAGATGGATTACAGGTTACCTGTTCAGTAACACCTTATCACATATTTTTTTGCGATGAAGACCTTGCAGAATATAATACCAATCTTAAAGTAGACCCTCCTCTAAGAACCAGGGAAGATATGCTTGCTTTGCGTGAAGGAGTTAAAAATGGTTTAGTAGATTGCATTGCCTCACACCATCAGCCGCAGGACTGGGATTGCAAAACGTGTGAATTTGAATATGCAAAAAATGGTATGACTGGTCTTGAGAGCCTGTTCGGCGTAATGGGAATTTGCGATATAAATTCTACGGATTTCGTAAAGATGCAAAGTGAGCACATCAGGAAAATATTTAACCTCCATTTGCCTCAAATAAAAAAGGGCGAAAAAGCTGACTTAACGCTATTTAATCCTGATATTGAGTATCTATTTACAGAAGAACATATCTATTCAAAATCAAAAAATAATGCCTTTATTGGTAAAACATTAAAGGGTAGGGCAATTGGAATTATCAATGGAGATAAAGTATTTTTAAACAAATAAAAAAAATCAAAATGAACCAGACTGTTACAACAACAACCACTAAGGGTTTAGTACTTAGTTTAATCTTAATTGTTATTGCTTTGGCTGTATATTTTTCGGGAATAAATATGAGCAGTGGAATACAATATGTAGGCTACTTAGTGTTTTGCATTGGTATTATATATTTCATTTCCCAGTATGGCAAACAGATAAATTACGCTTCTACCTTTGGGAATTATTTTTCACATGGATTTAAGATATCTGCAATAGTTACAGTAATAATGATAATATATGTGGTTATCTTTTTCATGTTGTTTCCTGAAGTTAAAGAGAAGGCCATGGAAGAAGCAAGAAAAGGCATGCAGTCTAAAAATTTATCTGAAGAACAGATGACCCAGGCAATTGATATGACGCGGAAATTTTTTATGGCTTTTCTTATTGGTGGTACTTTAATCGGATACCTCTTATTTGGAGTAATAGCCTCATTAATTGGTGCTGCGGTTACAAAGAAAGATCCCAATAATTTTCAACAGCAAACTGGTCAAATAAGTTAAATGGATCTATCTATAGTTATTCCCCTTTTAAATGAGGATGAATCACTTCCAGAACTTGCTGAGTGGATAATGAGAGTTATGCACGAAAATAATTTTAGCTACGAAGTTATATTTGTTGATGATGGCAGCAGCGATCATTCATGGAAAGTTATAGAAGTGCTTGGCAAAACAAATCCATGCTTAAAAGGGATTAAATTTCAACGTAATTACGGAAAAAGCGCTGCATTAAATGAAGGATTCAGAGAAGCAAAAGGTGAAGTGATAATCACTATGGATGCAGACTTGCAGGATAGCCCTGAAGAAATTCCCGAGATGCGTAAAATTCTTTTGGAACAAGGCTATGATATTGTGAGTGGCTGGAAAAAGAAACGGTTTGATAACACTTTAAGCAAAACTCTCCCCTCAAAACTATTTAATGCGGCTACAAGGAAAGTTTCTGGCATCTATTTACATGACTTTAATTGCGGCTTAAAAGCGTATAGAAAGAGAGTTGTAAAAAGTATTGAGGTATATGGTGAAATGCACAGGTATATACCTCTGCTTGCAAAGTGGGCGGGGTTTAAAAAATTTGGAGAAAAAGCAGTGGAGCACCGTCGTCGTAAATATGGAGTAACCAAATTTGGATGGAAGAGATTTATAAATGGCTTTCTTGATCTGGCATCTATAGTTTTGGTAGGCAAATTCAGAAAAAATCCAATGCACTTTTTTGGCTTGTGGGGAACAATTGCTTTTTTTTTCGGACTGTCAATATTTATATTTCTTGCCATCTCAAAATTTTTCTTTGATAAAACCGGGATGACCCAAAGGCCACTTTTCTTCTTCGCACTTGTAGTTATGATAATAGGCTCACAACTTTTTCTTACCGGTTTTTTAGGAGAGTTGATCTCACGTAATTCTCCTGAAAGAAATGCCTATTTAATCGAAGAAAAAGTGGGGCTTTAATTTCCGGCAACGTATTATACATTTCACTTCTTAATGTCAACAATATCTCAAAGAAAAAAAATTGTAATCATAGGTCCTGCATATCCATTGCGTGGTGGCCTTGCTGCCTATGATGAAAGACTGGCAAAGGAATTTACGGGGGAAGGATACGATACAGTTATTTACACTTTCTCATTACAATATCCACGGTTATTATTTCCGGGCACAACACAATATTCATCTGGCCCTGCACCTGCTGATATTACCATAAAAGTTTGCATAAATTCTATTAATCCGCTTAACTGGCTAAAGATCGGGAATGAGTTAAAAAGGTATAAGCCCGATATAATTGTAGTAAGATACTGGCTTCCTTTTATGGGCCCCTGCCTTGGTACAATTTTAAGAATAGCTAAAGGGAATAATTATACCAAAGTGATCTGCATTGCAGATAATATTCTACCCCATGAAAAAAGATTTGGCGACAGGCCCTTTACAAAATATTTCGTAAAACCTGTTGATGCCTTTATAACTATGAGTGAAAAGGTTTTGAATGATTTAAAAATACTTGCAACCGGCAAACCTGCTCAATATATTACTCATCCTCTGTATGATAATTTTGGAGATATAGTAAGCAAAGAAGAAGCAAGGAGCAAATTAAAAATAAAGAATGAAGACCTGGTAATTCTCTTTTTTGGATTCATAAGAAAATACAAAGGACTTGATATTTTATTGCATGCTATGAAACTTTTGCAAAACCAGCATGTTTTAAACAATGAAAAAACGGGTAGATTAACGTTACTTATTGCTGGTGAATTTTATGAGGACAAAAAATTCTATATGGATCTTATAGAGCGGCTTAATATAAAAGATGATCTTATTTTACACACTGACTTTATTGCTGATAGCGAAGTAAAGTATTATTTGTGTGCGTCAGATTGCATAGTGCAGCCCTATAGGAAGGCTACACAAAGCGGTGTTACTCCCCTTGCCTATCATTTTGAAATACCAATGATAGTTACTAATGTAGGAGGATTACCCTCTCTTGTTCCCGATAAAAAAGCCGGGCTTGTTGCTGAGCCTGATGCACAGGATATTGCAGAAAAGATTATGTTGTATTTTCAATTGGGTAGAGATTATTTTTTACCTCACCTTCGCGAAGAGAAAAAAAAACATAGCTGGAGAAATATGGTGCAGGCTATAATTAATTTGTGATTGATATACGTAAAAAATTTATTTACGTAACTTCATAATAAAAATTCATGAAAACCAAGTTAACTTTAAATGTGGACGATAAAATTGTTGCACGTGCAAAAAAAGTGAGCGCCAAAAAAAATGTCAGCCTGTCTGCTGTGGTAGAGGAATATTTAGATAAGTTTTCAAAAAATTATTTGCAAAAAGATGTAAAAGCTGAGCCTTCGCTTATTGAGAGAATCCGAAAATATACCCATCATGTTGAAATATCTGAGGCGGAAATTGACAAACGGATAGAAGAACACATGCAGGAAAAATATGGCTTATAAAATTTTTTTGGATACTAATGTAATTGTTGACCTCTTAATGGAGAGAAATTTTGAATTAGATTCCATCTACGAAATATTTAAGCTGGCAGAAAACGGAAACATAGATTTATATATTTCTGAAAGTGTAATTACCACAACTTTTTACATCCTTCGAAAAGATAGAAATATTGATACATTATCAATATTCAGAGAGATATGCAAAACTGTAAATGTAATTCCTTTCGCAAAAGATATTTTATATTATTCGCTGGAAAAATATAAAGATACTGAAGATGGCATTTTATATTTTTTAGCTGCTAAAGCCAAAATGAATTTTTTCATTACACGAAATGTAAAGGATTTCATCTTTCTTTTACCATCATTGCCAGTTATAACTCCCGCAAAGTTTTTAAAAGAAATTCACTTCAATGATCTATCGCAGTAAAGCCCCTCTTCGCATTGGCCTGGCAGGCGGAGGCACAGATGTAAGTCCTTACAGCGATAAGTACGGAGGCGCAATTTTAAATGCCACTATATCATTATTTGCCTATGCCAATTTAGAACTGATTGAGGAAAACAAAATTATAGTAGAAGCTCTGGACAGAGATGAACTGGAAGTATTTGACTGGCAAAGCAAACTGCCGATCAACGGAAAATTAGATCTTTTAAAAGGTGTTTACAACCGCATTCAAAAAGATTTTGTGATACCGCAAACCGGATTTCGTTTATGCACTTTTGTAGATGCGCCAGCCGGCTCGGGCCTTGGTACTTCTTCAACATTAGTGGTAGCTATAATTGGGGCTTTTGTTGAAATGCTTAAGCTGCCTTTGGGAGATTATGATATTGCTCATTATGCCTATCAGGTAGAGAGGCAAGATCTTAAACTTTCCGGTGGCAAGCAGGATCAATATGCAGCAATGTTTGGAGGCGTTAACTACATGGAATTTTATGAGGATGATAAGGTGATTGTTAACCCGCTACGGATAAGATCACAATATTTACACGAGTTGGAAAACAACCTGGTACTATATTTCACTTCCACCAGCAGGAGCAGCTCTGCTATAATTGATGAACAGGTAAAAAATGTAAATGAAAAAAATGAGAAGAGTATCGAAGCCATGCACCAGTTAAAAGAACAGGCACGAATGATGAAAGAAGCATTGCTTAAAGGCAGGCTGAATGAGTTTGGGGAAATACTGGATTTTGGGTTTCAGCAAAAGAGAAGAATGGCAAATAATATCAGCAATAATGCTTTAGAAGAAATTTATGAAGCCGCAAAAAAATCCGGAGCAACCGGTGGAAAGATAAGTGGTGCAGGAGGAGGAGGATTCATGATATTTTATTGCCCTGGAAACTCCCATCACGCAGTAGTTAAAACATTAAAATCATTTGGGGGCGAAGTAAAGAATTACACGTTTACAAAGTATGGTCTTACTACCTGGTGTGCATAAATATAAGATCAGCAAATACCTTCTAATAATTCTGATGCTGCTTCACAATAGATTGAGTTGTGCTTTCCCTAATGAAATTATATTTATATAAAAGAAAACTATGACATCCAAAGCTTCAACTCCTCAGGAATATATCAATGAACTTCCTGGAGACAGAAAAGATTCAATTACGCATCTGCGTAATACCATTATAAAGAACTTACCAAAAGGTTTTAAAGAAGTAATGAGTTACGGAATGCCCGGTTATGTAGTGCCCCATGAAATATATCCGGATGGTTATTATTGCGATCCCAAACTGCCACTACCGTTTGTAGGTATTGCTTCACAAAAAAACTTTGTCGCATTATATCATATGGGCATTTATGCAATGCCGGAATTGCTTGAGTGGTTTACAAGCGAATATAAAGAACAAAGCCGTAGTAGTTTAGATATGGGCAAGAGCTGTATGAGGTTTAAGAAACCTGAACACATTCCACACAAATTGATAGGAGACCTGATTAAAAAAGTAACTGTGAAGGATTGGATAGCTGTTTATGAAAAGAATATAAAAAGATAAAAAGCGGCAAAGCATCCTCTAAAGATTAACAGAAATCCCTATTATGGAAAAGCCTGTTGCGCCTGAGTGGTGTAGGTATAAGGGAATCAATCAAGCTATTAATATCGTATCAACAATTTAGTTTTACCCTCAAGTATAAACCTTGAAATCAGATAACTTATAATTAAAGCAAAAAAACACACTAATGGAATATAGATTTGATGGTTTACGTATGAGTAAATAATAATAAAATTTAGTATCAGTTGAACCGAAGCATAAACACTGCTAACTGCAACATGTTTAAAATTCATTTCATTTGCAAGGAACTGGTAAAAATGAGAACGGTGGGCATTGAAAATATTCTCACGTCGTATTATTCTAAAGCAAATTGTGCATACGGCGTCAATCCCATAAATACTCAATAACAGTATCCAGACTGCAGACTGGGTTTGTATCATCAATTTTATTAGTAGAAAAGATATAATAAAAGCAATGGATACGCTGCCCACATCCCCGGCGAACGCTTTAGCTTTTTTTCTTACATTAAAAAAACTAAAAGCCAATAAAGATGCAATTATTGACACGAAGTATTCACTCTCTATAAACGGAATAATAAATTGATTTATGAAATATAAGGAAGCTATAATTGCTAAAGAGTATAAAGCCGTTATGCCATTTATTCCATCCATAAAATTGAAGGCATTTATCATTCCCACAACAAATATGAAGGTTACAAATAATAAAAAGATACCAATATCAAACAAGCCGGTTTGCCACATCAATAAGATCACAGCAGCACACTGAATCATTATTCGCCAT
>JBDSAQ010000552.1:0-4572 GCA_039922095.1 Ginsengibacter sp.
AAATTTGCAATTATTTACCACAAGATAATTGCCTCCAATCCATGACAAGCCCTGCCGCACGTTATATTGAAATGAGCTATTTAATATGCTAATGCTATCTTTTTGCTGACTTACTATATTAGAAACACAAATTCCATCTAGGCCAAAATGATGAACATTGATATTGTCAATAATAACATTATTACTGTTTTTGATAAAAATTCCATAATGTGGAAGTTGTATCCCGGAAGTATTAAAAAACCCGCCAACCGCCATGCTTTTATTATTACCATCTATAGATAAATTAGTGACAGATATATTGCGACACTCCTCAAAAAAAATACAATTTCCAACTGCCGCCGCATAACTGCTATTTTGAAATAAATTATTTGGTGGGTCATAACGCATGCCTGTTGCCGGAGAAAATGAGCCAAATCTTAAGCTGTCTTTATACTTCAAAATTGACATAGTAGTACCTGTTATTTTAAAATTTTTCAATTTTATAAAACGTAATAAATCTTCGCCCTCATAAGCAGGTTTGCCGGGTTTACCTCCTGTAAAAATTTGTTTGCCTATAATATATGTTCCTTTTGAGATAATGAGTTTTCCGTTGCCACCGCGATTATTAAAGTAAGCTGCTGCCCTTTGAAAAGCATTGTGGTCATTTGTTCTGCCATCTCCTTTGGCACCAAATGTTTTTATATCTCTTACTATATATTTTTGCGCAAATGATGCGTGTATAGAAGTAATTATTATTAGAATAATACAGAGAGCATAGGCTGATTTCATAGTTTAATGTAGAGTGACTTTTGCTAATTATATGTAAAACCCAGCTAATCCATATAGGATGGGATGTTTTATGTCAGGGTTGTATATTCTGTAATATTTCCCTCACTTCTTTTTTATAGATATCTAAAGCCTCAAATTGCTGTTGCACAAAAGTATTATCTTCAAGTTTACCCACCACTTTATCCATCTCGGCTTTTGTATCGTATGTCATTTTTCTAAAAACATTAGTATGATCTTTTTCTCTTGAATCATAGATCCCTTTGCACATCCATTCCCGTGTAATAACAGACTGTTGCAACAATGATTTAAAAACTTCCAGGGTAAATTGCTTAGGAGTAATATTTAAAATTTCCATAAGAGAAGTATAGGCATGGTTTAATTTATCTGCTTTATAATTATCCCCGATTTTTTTATACATATCATGAAGTTGTTGCCAGCTCTGTATCTTATCAGATTTTATATCCTTCTTTAATTTTTCAACATCTGTTGTAGTCATTAGCTGACCCCCTATATTGAGCCATTCAGTTCTTTGTATTTTAGTAGAAAGGCTTTTTTTTATCTTATCCAGGGAAATAAATTTATTTGCCTGCATGTATAACATTATTTGCCTGGTACCATAATAAATAATAAGTTCTTTAAACAATTTTAATGCTTCGGGTAATTTTGTTATGAGTACTTTGCGATGACTGTTTTCAAACCCTTCCGTATAATAATTATTCCCCTCATCTGCAGAAATGGCGGACAATAATTTCATTGAACTAAACATTTCATTTATTGTATCCGGAGCCAGGTAATGATATTCTATTGTTTGGGTTTTATTAATTCGCTTATCCCGGTCATTATACTTCCATGTGTTTCTTGACAATGCATACATATTATACATGAACCAGTATCCAGGCATTATTACCAGTTGATCATTTGTTACATCATTGCTTATCAAACTAAATGGTATAGGAATATTGAGCTCTGATGGGAAATCAGATTTTGATAAAATACAAAAGCTTGCAAATTTTGAATTATGTTTAAGGCTTACACATAAAGCCGGCCAAAAGCCTCGTCCTGCAACAAGTTCTCCATCTGCACTACGGCTGTTATGGTTACTTCCTAAAGTTGCCCCGGCCGCTATGTTGCTTTGCCCCATCACAAGGGATGCACATAAAAATGAGTTATTATGATGTTGCTCATGTGCAGGGAAAATGAGAGAATTTAAAACCTCGCAACAGGAGATAGTTGAGTTATTACCAAGATAAGAATTAATAAGCCTGGCACCGTATTTTAATTGTGAATGAGACGACATTACAAAACGAACTGCTTTTACACCATAAAAAATCCTGCAGCCATAACCAACAATCCCGTTCACAATTTCGCAGCCTTCGCCTATTTGTGAAGTTCTGTCGGCATCACTGTTGATAGTTAAATTTTTCAATTTATTAGCTCCTTTGAGGTAAGCATCTGTGCCAATAGAAACATCTTTAATAATTTTGCAATTTTTTATTACTGTTCTATCCCCAATAGTTCCATAGTATCCACGGCGTTTGTCAAATTGATTTTCGGTAAGTTGAATAAATTTTTTTAACAGTACTTCATCGTCCCTGTATTTACTCCATAAATAAGCATCCCCGGGTAACATATCTTCAAAGGGTATTACACTTCTTCCGCCATTTTCATTACACAGTTCCATCCATACTCTTGTTCTCTCTGTTTCCCCATCTTTTACAATCCCATTTCCAAATTTTGCATAATTGGTTGTGGCCAGTTCATTCACATTAGCTATCATTACTTCATTTCCTATAATATAATGGCTCAGGTAATTTGCATTGTTGATACAAAGATTATTACCCAAATCGCAACTGATTATTGTGCTGTTATAAAGGCCTACCTGCATTCTTAAATTATGAAACTCCAGGTAGTAAGGCTCTAACTTTCCAATGCGTACCAAACCATAAAACTTGCAGGCCCTTACAAGTTCAGCATCAAATGGGTCTGCCACAAATATTTTATTCCAATCATCAGAAATGTTACCATTCTTAACTAAGCTTTTTATTTCAGTGCTTCTTAATTTTCTGTAAGAGATGCCATTTTTGTTTTGCTGGTTACGCAAATAATATTCATCTTTTCCTTTGGGTAAATATTTTTCATCAATGAATCCATATCCGAGATTATTTACAGGATGTTTAGTGATGATATTCATACCCTATTCCTGAAGGAAAATTATTTTGTATGTAAGATATTTATTTTAATGTTCATTAAAGTGCTGTGCTCTTGATGCTTTTTAGAGAATTAGGGTATTATTCCACTGTAACCGATTTTGCAAGATTGCGTGGCTTATCAACATCACAACCTTTTGCCACGCCAATGTAATAAGAAAGCAGTTGTAAAGGGATTATACTTAGCATTGGAGCAACAATTTCATCAGCAGGCGGCACCATAAATACGTCATCTGCCATGCCCGGTATTGTTTCATCTCCTTCAGTTATTATTGCTATAACTTTTCCTCTTCGTGCTTTTATCTCCTGGATGTTACTAACAATTTTATTATGGTATTCATCTTTTGTAGCAATAAAAACAACAGGTAAGCTTTCATCAACAAGAGCTATGGGACCATGTTTCATCTCTGCGGCAGGATAACCTTCTGCGTGTATGTAAGAAATTTCTTTAAGTTTTAAGGCGCCTTCCAGCGCTACAGGAAAATTATATCCACGCCCCAGGTATAAGGCATTTGCAGATGACTTATATTTTTCTGCGATAATTTTTAATTCATTTGCATTTTTTAATATTGCTTCAGCTTTTTGAGGGATATCTTCCAGTTCAAATAATAATTTTAAATACCTATCTGATGTAATGCTTTCTTTTTCTTTAGCGATTTTTAAAGCCATCATAGTTAGTACCACGAGTTGGGCTGTAAATGCCTTTGTAGAAGCAACACCAATTTCAGCGCCTGCATGTGTGTAAGCTCCGGCATGTGAAGCACGGGCAATTGATGAGCCTACAACATTTACGATCCCGAAAATAATGGCTCCCTGTTCTTTTGCTTTTTCAATGGCAACTAAGGTATCCGCAGTTTCTCCGCTTTGCGAAACTGCAATAATCATATCACCCCTGTTTATTATTGGGTGGCGGTAGCGAAATTCTGAAGCATATTCCACTTCAACAGGAATACGACACAATTCTTCAATAATATATTCAGCTATTAAGCCTGCATGCCAACTGGTTCCGCAGGCAATAATTATAATCCGGCTGGCATTTTTTAATTCTCCAATATAATTCTGCACACCGCTCATAGTTATTGTTCCGGCAGTGGCATCTAATCTTCCGCGTAAACAATCATAGAGGGTATTGGGTTGTTCAAATATTTCTTTCAACATAAAATGATCATAGCCGCTTTTTTCAATTGCTGCCAGCTCCATGTCAAGCTTGGAAATATAAGGCGTTTGTCTTTCGTTCCCTAAATTTTTTAGAATAAGCTCATCAGCTTTTATAATGGCTATTTCATAATCATTTACATATACCACTTCCTTCGTGTACTCAAGCATTGGCGTTGCATCTGATCCTAAAAAGTGTTCCCCTTTCCCGATGCCAATTACCAAAGGGCTGCCTTTTCTTGCAGCAATAATAGTATCCGGATTATCCTCATCAAGCAATAAGATTACATATGCCCCGGAAACTCTTTTTAAGGCAATTCTCAAAGCCTCTTCTAAGCTGCATTTATTATTTTTTTGGATTTCTTCAATAAAATTCAGCAACACTTCTGTATCAGTATCGCTGGTAAATTGGTAGCCTTTATTAAGTAATTCCTGTTTTAGC